>CAZJOL010000091.1:0-9861 GCA_964547605.1 uncultured Bacteroidaceae bacterium
CGTATGTGGAAATAAATAATTCTGGAAAAGATTTGGAAATGTGCTGCTTCGCAGGTGTGGAAATGTGGAAAGAGAGATTTAAATGGGAATCCGTAACGATTGTAACTTTGTAACGTGTAACGAAAGATGTGGAAAGAGAGATTCTGCGAAGATTTACAACGTCTCAGCTCCTTCTCAGAGCACCGACGCTTCGGTCGGCACATATTGCTGATTATCCCGTGCCTTGCAGTCGGGACTTCGCTGATTACTGAATGCTAATTGTAACGTCTGTAACAATTGTAACGTGTAACGATAGTAGGCATTCAAGCAGGATTAATAATCTGATCTTTCACTTTTTTGGTAAGCCCCTTGAAAACCAAATCATAACTTCCATCAATCAACTGAATCAACAATTTTTCATCGAAAGATGTTGCTTCGTTCACATCAATCCAATGCACCTTGCTCATGTGATAGGCCGGAGTAATAGCTGAATAGCGCTCCTGAAGCTCGATTGAATACTCCGGGTTGCACTTGAGCGCGATGGTGAAATCGCCTTCAAGATCAGTGAGTGCAAACATTTTTCCACCGACTTTGAAGACAAGTGTAGTTTCATCGAATGGGAACTCTTCGGTGACACCCGGTTTTGCGAGGCAGTATTCGCGGAATGTTTCAATATTCATTTATCGTGAAATCCAGGACTCGGGATTCTGCGGAACTTTTTCTTTCCATATCTCGAAATGCAGGACTGTAGCGCCTTCTTCGTCAGTGGCAATGGACCCGAGATTCTGTTTCGACGATACGGTGGCACCTTTCTTTACCGCAGCAGCACTGATGTTGGAGTACACCGAAAGATACTCACCATGCCGTATCATGATCATGGTTGTTCCGTTGGGAGCAGTAATGACTGCACTCACTGTACCTTCGTAAACGGCGCGCGCACTGCTGCCTTTGGTAGAAGTAATATCAATCCCGTTGTTTTTCACTTTAATGTCAGGCAGCACCGGATGCGGATGTTCGCCGAATCTTCCTGTAATGGAACCCTGCGCAACCGGCCATGGAATTTTCCCCTTGTTGCCCGCAAAAGTGTTGGAAATACGCGCTTCTTCAGGCGTCATCTGATAGGCGTTGGTCTTTGGTGTTCCAGAAGAATTATTTGCTTTGACCGTATTTGTTTTTTTCTTACTTGCTTCAATTTCGGCCTCAATCATTTTCTGAATCTTTCGCTGTATTTCGGCCGCTTCCTTTTGCTTTTTCTTCAGATCAGCACGGAGCTTTGATTCCTGCTTCTTCAGATCTTTTACAACTTTATCCTTCTCCTTTTTTTGCGAAGCAAGTTCGTTTTTTTGTTTTTCATGATCGGATTTAAGACTCAGTTTTTCATTACGCATCCCTTCAAGTTCAGAAAGCGACAACTCAATGGCAGAGCTGGTTTCCGTAATGCGCTTAACCTGATTTTTCCGGATAGCAGAGTACTCTCTGAAATAATTCATTCTTCGCCAGGCCATCATCACGCTGCGCGAACTGAACAGGTAAACAAGTCTGTTGGCCGGTTTGCGCGTCAGGTAGGCAAAATATACCATCCGTGCATACTGATCTTTCAACGTCAATAATTCTCTCTTAAGCTGAGCAACAGATTCTTTCTTGCTGTCGATTTCGCGCTCCAGGAGCGCCATTTCGGCGCCTGTCTTCGAAATCAGGCTTTCGTAATTCCGAACCTGACTTTCAATAAGCTTTATCTGCTGCGTTGTCTTTTTACTGTTCCGCTGAGTTTCCTTTATAAGCTGTGAAGTTGTTACAATGTCTTTCTCAACTTTCGACTTCTGATTCTGCAGCTGTTTCTTTTTTGTCGACTGTGCACATACAGAATTCATACTTAACACAAGAACAGTCAGGCTGAGAACAATTATCCGAAAGCATATTGAAACAGATTTCATTGCTTATTTTTTTTGTTGCTGATCCATCGGAACATAATTTTCGGGAATCATGAAAGGTACAGTGATTTCCTCATCTACAGTCACCTTTTCAAAATCAATCATGACTTTCATTTTTTGCTCAGCTTCGACACTAACATCAATCTGATGCGCCAGCAATTGATCATCGAATGCAACAAATGCAGAATAATCAACAACCAGCTTGCTATTCTCTTTTGAAATTTCCTTTATCTGCTGTCTGATAATTTTATAATTATCCGGAGATATCCACAAATCCTGCACCAGCACACGATCCATATCGCTCTGATTGGCCACATAGTTTTTCAGTTTTCTTCTACCCGGCGTAGCAATTTTATAAGCTTTTGCATCTTCTCCCACTTTGAAAATATTGTTCTCGTAATAAGAGAAATCATTGCCTGTAACCAACGCCTGCAGCATATCAAAATCAAAGGGCGTTTTAAGCAGCTCGTTGATCAGCTGATAATCACCTTTGAAATAAGTCTTGTTGAGCCGGTTAATCATTTTCACGCTGTCGGGAGAAATGTAAACCCTGAAAGCTTCTATACCAACAATTGCAGACAAGGATAACCAGATGGTCCGGTCTTTAATGATCCGCATGCTGCCTCCAAAGCTCATGTTGCTTTTTTCCGATTCAACCTTGGCCTGAAACTTCACATTCATGGTGCGAAAATCAAACTGGGCATCCTTCATTTTCGAGAAAATGAATTCGACTCCGGTGTCCTGCTTCACAGTTTCCTTAATCTCCTTCTTCGCTTCCCGCCCGGTTTTACAAGCAGAAAAGAAAGCGATCGTTATTATCAGTACCGGCAAAAGTAATCTACTCATAATATTTTTTGTCAGTAATTTTTTTGTCAATCATTTTTCCGGCACCACCCAACTCGCGCGACATCAGCCAGAATCGCAGTGCCTCATCTGTTTTGCCCTGAAAATACAACACATCTGCATAATGCTCCAGCAAAGCGCCATCATCATCTCCGCCAAGTTCCATCGCTTTGCGATACGCTTCCGCAGAACCGTCATATTGTCCAAGCCGGAACAAAATCAACCCATAGGTGTGCTGAAACTCCGATTTATCCTCGTTTCCCGAGAGTGCTTCATTAATCAGCTGCTGAGCCTTCGAAATATTTTCCTTGCGTAATGCGAGTGAATAGGCATATGCATTTTTTGCAACAGCGTTGTTTGGATCAGCTTCGGTCAGTTTCTCAAACATTACGTCTGATTCGCTGTTACGACCCGTTTTCATATACGATTCTGCAAGCAGAAACATCGACTCGTTTTTCATTTCCGTATTCGACAAACGCAGGTCAGAAGCAAACTCCAGGGATGATTCCGCCTTGTCATACAAGCCCGCATAATACTGCGACGCACCAAGGAAAAACCAAACGGTACTCTGCTCCGGGAACAATTCAGATGCTTCGGTTGAATACGTCAACAATGAGTCATACTCCTGGTTTTCGTAAAACACATTCATTACCAGATCCCAGATGGTGAAAACACTTTTGTCAAACTCCAGCGATTTTTTCCACATCATCAATGCCTCATCCATTCTGTCATCAGCATTCAGAAAATCGGCATACATGGCCCACGCCTTGGTTTCTTCGGGATGAACTTTTACCAGCGTATCAAGCATCGGATAAACGACCGCCGTATCGCCATACACATTGCCGGCACGGTACACATTCATGAACAAACTGATTTTTTCATCAATACCCGTAGCTCCGGATCCGATAATGGAAAAAATTTCCTTCACGGCCAGCGAATCGTTTCCGGACAAATGATAATAATCGGCCAGATATGCGTGTGCCAGTGCGTTTTCGGGATCGACTGCCAGAACCGCATTGATGCTGTTGAGCGCAAGGCCGGCCTTTCCTGATCGCATGTAAAACTCAACCAGTGCCATTGAATACTGCGGATTCTCGGAAAACTTGTCAGCCAGCTTCTGGACCTCATTCATGGCTTTATCGGGTTTGCCCCAGTTCTGATAAATGTAATATTTCTTTATGCCCGTTTGCTCGGTGATACCGGTCAGCAATTCAAGCTGATTGTAAACATCAATTGCTTTCTGAAATTCATTTTCCTGAACATAGCACTGCGCCTCATATTCATACAGCTCGAGTTTTTCAGGATATTTGCCTCGCAGATTTTTATACTGTCCCGCAGCTTCCTCATATTTCCCCGATTTCTCAAAAGCACTGGCATAGGCCAGCTTATACCAGATGTTATCAGGTTCAATACGAATTGCGGTTTTGAGAAATTCTACCGCAACATCTGTTTCTCCTGTAATTATTTTCAGTCTTGACAGCTCATACAGCGCCGCATCATGAAGGGGGTCCTGCTCAATAATGGCTTCATACAAGCCCATGGCACTGGCCGCATCACCCAGTATCATATATCGTGTGGCTTCGATAAAAACACTTGTAATCATCAGCTGCTCACGGTCGCTGAGCTTGTTGTGTTTGCGCTGCGCCTTTTGATATGCATTGCAGGCCGTTGTCAGCAACAGCAAAGCAATCAGATATATCGTCAATCGCATTCTCATTGAACAATCACAGTAAAATCCCCGATGTTGAGTTCCTTGTACTTCTCACTATATTCAACGAAATTACCCACCATACTATTGTCGATGTTTGCATTCGAAATCTTGCAATGCGACTGAATGATGGAATTGGAAATGATGCAGTTCGACATCACAGATCCCTCACCTATCGAAACATGCGGTCCGACAATGCTTCCCGTGATAGTGACATTCTTGCCGATATAACAGGGCTGAATGATAATTGAATTTTTCTGATTCAGATTATTGGCAATCAGACTTCCGTTTTTTGCAAAATCGAGAATGCGGCGATTGGTGTGAATGGTAGCGTTTTTATTTCCGCAGTCAAGCCATTCTTCCACATTGTAAACCGAAAATGAACAACCACGCTGCATCATGTTTTCGAGCACATCGGTGAGCTGGTATTCGCCATTGACAAGCACTTTCGCTGCAAGCAGTTTTTCAATTTCTTCTTTCAGAACCTCGCCTTCGCGGAAATAATAAACACCAACAATGGCCTGGTTTGAAACAGGCGATGTCGGCTTCTCAATGAATTTTGTTACAATGTCTTTGTTGTCGGTTTTCACAACACCAAATGCCGAAGGATCTTCCACTTTGTGAACCCAGATGATTCCTTCGCGCGAAGTATCCATCTTCTGCGTGGTTCTGAACAGGGTGTCGGCAAATGCAACAATGACCTTTCCGGAAATGGATTCGGCTGCACAAGAGATTGCATGCGCAGTTCCGAGGGCCTGATTCTGATAGTAGATTTTACCTTTTGAACCAACGCTTGTTGCTATATCGAGTAAATGCTCTTCGACTTCTGCGCCAAAATCACCTATGATGTACGCAATTTCTTCCACTTTTTCATCCACCAGATCCATCAGGTCTTCTACAAGGCGCTGCACAATAGGTTTACCTGCGATATTGATGAGAGGTTTTGGAATGGTTAAAGTATGCGGTCTCATGCGCTTGCCCATACCTGCCATTGGAATTATTATCTTCATAAATATTTTTAATTATTGTTTGCCTGTATGTCCGAATCCGCCTGCACCGCGCTCTGTGGAATCGAGCTCTGAAACCAGCTGCCAGTCGGCGCGTTCGTGTTGTGCAATAATCATTTGTGCAATGCGGTCACCATTTTTGATTACAAAATCAGTATCGGAAAGATTGATCAGAATCACTTTAATTTCGCCACGATAATCGCTGTCGATGGTGCCTGGTGTATTCAGAACAGTCACGCCGCTTTTAATGGCGAGGCCACTGCGCGGGCGCACCTGAGCTTCGGACCCGGCTGGCAATGAAATAAAAAGACCGGTGGAAATCAGCTTGCGCTCCATGGGCTTCAAAATAATTTCGTCTTCGGTGAATGCACGCAGATCGACGCCGGCAGAGTATTCCGTTTCGTATGCAGGCAACGGGTTGTTGCTCAGATTTACAATATTGATTTTCATCCTGACTTTATATAAAGGTGCAAATTTAAACATTTTTGCGATTCCGGGAAAGAACGGAATGTTGCCTCTTTTAAAAACGAAAAACACGAAGCCTCTGAAAAAAGAAGCTTCGTGTTATGAATTTATACTTTCTCTGTACTAGACCTATTTGAACGCGCTTTCGCTGAGTCCGGGGCCGCTCAGGGCGAGCTTTTCGAAATACTCCGGAACCGGCTTGCCATTGAGTTTGTCAACATACACCTTTGCCAGATATTGGCTCAGCATGAAACCATGACCACGCATTCCAACAAACAATCCCAGCGACGGATCGATGATGTAGCGCGGTTCGACATAATATCCGCTCCATACAGCCTGGAATCCGGCTGATGAAAGTTGCGGAATCCAGTCACAGAAAATCTCGCTCGCAATTTCAAGGAATTCCCTGGTATTTACCTTAAGGTTTTTATCGGCTTCTTTCGGGTCGGTGAGCGGCGACGCACAACCAATGATTTGTCCGGTTTCTTTCAACTGCTGACCATAAACCGAACTGAAAACTTTATATTTTCTCCGGTCAATCAACATGTCGAGCGAATCACCATCTTTTCCAAGCATCGGTAATCTGCGTGTAATGAAAGCCTGATGACGAACCGGATACAAACCGGTTTCGATGTTCAGCTTACGGGCAAACTGAGCTGCTGCAGGTCCAAGTGCATTAATGAAAACTTCGGTTTCGAATTCAACATATTGATTGTTGTGATCGCGCACCAGTACAATATATTTCGAACCTTCCTTGCGCAAATCAATCAGTTCACAATCTTCCAAAATGGTTCCACCTTTCTGGATACCAATGCTGCGGATAAGGTCAATCACGCGTCCAGGAGTAGCCTGCCAGCAGTCGTGTGTAATAAGCGCAGACTGATAAGTGCTCAGGTTTTGGTTGAAGTACGGACTGATTTCTTTCCGAAAATCTTTTTTATCAACCATGTAAGCATCGGACCAGGCGCGCGATGCATCGAGTGCTTTGTATGTTGCATCGTCATGAGCAAAGCTCACATAACGGGTTGGTTTATAATCGATGTTTTTAATTTTCTGTAATTCAACAAAAATATTGCGGTTGTGGATGGCAATATCCGAAAGTTCCTGAACGCTGAATGCTGGCCGTCCTCCGGCTATGTTGCGCCACGATGCACCACGGTCGTGATTCACTAAAACGGGGCTGAATCCGGCTTCGGCAAGATAGCGGAACAACGCGCTGCCACCAATACCACCACCGGCCACCAATGATTTTACTATGCGACGTTCGGTTTTTACACCAGGCGTAAACGGCACTATCACTTCGTTTTCTTTACCCGGATACAATTCGCCGATGAGTACCTGATTTGATAATGGACCACGCGGAGTGGCATCACCAACAATTGTAATTCCTTTCGAAGCGATGGTTGTTTTCAAACGGCGGATGCATCGTTTACCGCGGCAGGCGCCCATTCCGAGACGCGTGGTATGTTTGATCTCATCAACAGAAATAAACTTGCGGTCACCGATGCGTTCCAGAATTTCATCCAATGTTACATCATCGCAATGGCAAACATAAGTTGCACCCTGCTCTTTATAGCTTGTAGTCTGCAGTTCGGGCTTTTCCGGATAATTGCTTTTCACAATGAAACCACGCACCTTCGTGAGGTCGTCACCATGAACGGTTGTCGATTTTACTCGTGCAACATTGGTTTTATTGGGCTTGGTAAGAATTTTCTCAATAACGCCTTCGCCCTGAATCTTTCCGTTGTTGTCAACGAGATACACTTCTTCTTTCTCATTTGCTTCGTATTCGATGGGCAGGAAGAGCTGATCCTTTTCGGTGTTGTACCCGAAAATGGCAAGACCAGGACATTGATATACGCATTGCATGCAGCCGATGCACTTATCGTAATCGACCACCGGCACAGTGCTGGTGGATGTTTTTGTTATTGCACCATAAGGGCATGCAAATGCACAAGGATTACATGCAAAGCCGTACAGACAGTCGATCTGAACAAATGGCTTTTTCTTTCTGTCGCCCACAGGAAGAGCCGGTTCTTCGATAACCCGCACAGGATGCTGTTGTGAGTCGATGTATTCTTTCGAGACCGCTAGATAATCATCGTAATTATAGCGCACCGACATCATGTCGAGCACTTCGTAGGCCGACTGTTTTCCGCGCAGCACAGCCGATGTTCCTTCACCGATGCGGATGGCATCACCGACTCCGTGACAATTGCGTCCAAAAATTTCATTGCCGAGTGTGAGCAGCTGATCATCGGGAACAAGACCAGTACAGATATTGATAGCATCGATGCCTTCAATCACTTTTTCGGTTCCGGGGATGGGCTTAAAATTATGCGCTTCGGCGATGACTGCTCCGGTAATGCCGGTGTGGTCTTCGTTCGGAATGGCGCTCACCAGTATATGATTGAGCATAACGGGAATTCCCAGACGACGGACACGATTGGCCTGAACGGGGAATCCACCTTCTTTTCCCATTGCTTCGATGATGGCAACAACCTGAGCACCAGCCTGCATAAGCTGATAGGATGTGAGATAGCCAATGTTGCCGGCACCAACGGTCAGGATTTTTTTACCCAGCAGAGTGAGCTCGGTGTTCATCATTTTCTGCACCACCGCTGCAGTGTAAACACCAGGGACATCATCGTTTTCGAAAGTCGGCATGAACGGAACGGCTCCTGTAGCGACAATCAGATGATTGGCCTCGATGTAAAAAATTTCTTCGGTTTTGATGTTTTTCACTCCAATGCGCTTGCCTTCAAGCAAATCCCACACTGTGCAGTTCAGAAAAATGCCTTCGTGATTGTCACCGGCCAATGCCGATGCGATTTCGAAACCACGCATGCCGCCATATTTCTTTTCTTTTTCGAAAAAGAAGAACTGGTGAGTCTGCATATTGAACTGACCGCCGATTTTCGCATTGTTGTCGATCACAATATTTGAAACACCATACTGATTCAATATTTCTCTTGCTGCAAGTCCGGCAGGGCCGGCGCCAACGATGGCCACATCGGTGCGATATACTTTGATCTGTGGCTGCGCATGCAGGTCGCCATCAGGCATGTAATCCTTCGGTACTTCCATGACTTCCTTCACTCCATCAATCTGAGTAATACAGATGCGGCGGATCACGCCATCGACGAGCATTTCGCAGGCGCCGCATTTCCCGATGCCGCACTCAAGCGAGCGGTTACGATCCTGGAGACTGTGGCTGTGAACCGGGAATCCGGCATTATGCAAAGCTGCGGCAATGGTGAACCCCTTGTCGCCTTCCACCTTGGTTCCGTTGAACGTAAATGAATGTTTTTCGCATTCCGGAACAGGCAGGATGGGGTGTTTATCAATTTTTGACATAGTACTGTATGAATTAACGGCTGCAAAAATAGGGGATAATTCAAAGCAAGGATTTCAAGATACTTGATTTTTGATACATCGTTTTATGAGATAATGCAATAAGTCATGGCAATGTTTCAGTGTCAACGCATTAAACTTCACAAAAAATAGCCGGAATTGTAGTTGCACAAAGTGACACGAAGTTCTGCACAAAGTCGCACAAAGTAAAAAGTAAGCAAAAGCCGTTAAAAAAACACAACGAGTTGTGTTCATCAATTACAGCATGTCGAATTCTGAAAGCTCGCTTTCAAATTCACTTTGCTGTAATTGATACCGGCTTTTGCCTTGTAAAATCTACGTTGTGGTACTTCGTGTTTCCGTTGAGTGACTTTGTGAAACCTGCAAAAGTATTGCACTGGTTTTGTAAATTGAAGGTTGCACTGGATGCTGGAATATGAAGCATTAATATACATTTAAATGCGTTGACCATGGCAGGGCGTTCAGATTTTCACGAAAAATGTAACTTTGCGCAAAAGATTGACTACATGGGCAGAATAACATCCATACTCATTGCGTTCATCGCATTTACGGT
>CAZJOL010000092.1:0-9714 GCA_964547605.1 uncultured Bacteroidaceae bacterium
AAATGATGCAAAAAACATCCAGCGCAAACCGACCTTCAAGAGTCCGCAATGCAATGAAGGACCTGGAAGAGTCGGATGCTGAGTCCATATTCCAACTATTCCATGTTTTGTGCTGGGTGTAGTCTTTTAATATTTTGTGCAGGGTTTAGTCTCCAAGACTAAACCCAACAGTTCATTTCTTAAGACTACACCCATCGGTAGAACTATGGAATGTTGGACTGCCGGCTTGTTTTGAAAAATTCTCAAACAAAAAAAAGCGGAGCTTTCGCTCCGCCCGGGTGAAACCAATTTGGAATTATTCGGTTTTATTTCCAATGCAATAATAATGGAAGCCATTTTCTTTCATTTCATTACGGTCGTAGATATTGCGACCATCAAGTACCAGCGGGGTTTTGAGCCGTTTCTTCACATCGTTCCAGTCCGGATAGCGGAACTCAGTCCACTCAGTAACAAGCATCAGGGCATCTGCGCCATCCAGCGCGTTGTACAATGTGTCGGCATAGGTTATGATGTTGCCGATCTTGCGTTGTGATTCGTGCATAGCAACAGGGTCATAGGCCACAACAGTACATCCGGCGGCAAGAAGTTTATCAATCAGCACCAGTGCCGGAGCTTCGCGCATGTCATCAGTATTGGGTTTGAATGAAAGTCCCCACATGGCAATTTTCTTTCCTTTCAGATCGCCCTTGAAGAAATAACTGAGTTTATTGAACAACACTGATTTCTGATCATCATTGACTTCCTCGACCGCTTTGAGAACGCGCAGCGAATAGCCATATTCATCCGATGTATGGATAAGCGCTTTCACATCTTTTGGAAAACAGCTTCCGCCGTAGCCGATGCCAGAGTAGAGGAATTTTTGTCCGATGCGCGGATCGGAGCCAATGCCTTTGCGCACCATGTTTACATCTGCGCCGACAAGCTCACACAGGTTGGCAACATCGTTCATAAAGCTGATGCGTGTTGCAAGCATAGCATTGGCGGTGTATTTGGTCATTTCAGCCGATGGAACATCCATGAAAATCACCGGATGTCCGTTAAGCGTAAATGGCTTGTAGAGCCGCGACATGATGTCTTCTGCCACTTTCGATTCAACACCGACCACAATGCGATCGGGCTTCAGAAAATCATTGACTGCATCACCTTCTTTCAGAAATTCAGGATTCGAAGCCACATCGAATTCAATGCTGAGTCCGCGCTTGTCCAGTTCATCCTGAATGGCCTTACGTACTTTTTTGGCGGTACCGACAGGAACAGTACTTTTGGTAACAATCAGCACATGCTTGGTCATGTGTTTTCCAATGGTGCGGGCAACATCAAGCACATACTGCAGATCAGCGCTGCCGTCTTCATCGGGTGGAGTTCCCACTGCGGAGAAAATGACATCGGAATCGTTTACAACTGAAGCCAGGTCAGTGGTAAAGGTCAATTTGCCTTTCTCGATATTACGAACCATCATGGGCTCAAGACCCGGTTCAAAAATGGGCGAAATGCCCTTTTTCATTTTTTCGATTTTTTCAACGTCAATGTCAACACAAACCGTGTCAATACCGACTTCGGCAAAACAAGTACCTGTAACAAGCCCAACGTATCCTGAGCCAACAATTGCTATCTTCATGCAAGTAAATTTTAGAGTGCAAAAATAACATTAATTCGCTATCAATACAGCAATTGATTATTGATTGTTATCATATTGGCGGTTGAACAAAGTACAACAAAGGTCAAGGACAAGATCAAGTTCGAGGGTCACGCGTCAACGTAAAATGCTGCAAACGGGAGACGCGCGCCCAGGTTAAGGTTGAGGACAAGCAGCTTCAGCCGTCAGCGAAGTCCCGTCCGCAAGGCACGGGATAATCAGCGGTCAGCTCTGAGAAGGAGCTGGGACGTTACAGTCGTTACGCGTTACAATCGTTACAATCGTTACAACGTGACAGGGTGACAAGGTGACAGGGGTAACAATGGCAATTTCCAAATTTTCACATCAGCAAATCAGCGCCTCAACACATCAGCACATTATTTCGTATTTCATCTTTCCTTCGCTTCAGCGAATCAATAAACCGCTCATACAGACTCTTCGGCCAGCGCTTTCAGCCGCTCCCCAATAACCATTAACCAATAACCATTAACCAATAACCAAAAAAAACCGCTCACCGCTGAAAGCGTTTCGAATTTCGTATCTCGTATTTCGTATTTCTAATTTCGTATTTCTCCCCTTCATCACTGCTTTTCCGGATACAGCTCATCGGTCAGATATTCCTGAATGCCGTCAAGTGGATTGGAAACAACGGAAGTAACAACGTATCCTTTTTCGCGGCAGAAGCGGAGCAGAAGGTCTTTCATGTTCAGGGCAATGGAGCCCACAAATCCCAAAGGAATTCCATTTTTTTCATACAGACTAATGTGATGGCGGAAAAACGTTTCGATTGCTTCGGTTTCAAGCGCAATGACATAAGGGTGATCCTGCAGGTGATTGATTTTACCGGTCAGAGATGCCAGAAAGCGGCCGGCAAACTCGTTCTGATATACCTGTTTGAGAAAAAATGTAAGATCGGTCGGATAATCCTTTTCAAGGATTTCCGAAATATCCTTTGGCAGCACACCACGCAGATAGTCAGCTGCAATGCGCTTTCCCATCCATGCGCCACTGCCTTCATCGCCGATGACATAGCCCAGAGCCGGAATATTCCGTTCAATGGTATTCCCGTTCCAGAAGCATGAATTGCTGCCGGTTCCTATAATGCAGGCAATGCCCGGAATATTGCCGAACAATCCAATGGCCGCACCTTCCATATCGCTGTGAATATGAAGTCTTGATTCAGGGAAAAACAAACTGAGTGCGTTCTGCAGCCTCATCTGCATTTCGGTGGAATGACAGCCTGCGCCATAAAAATACAGTCGTTCGACTTTTGCAAGCTCAATAAAAGGGCTGAGGTTTTTTTCAACTTCAGAGCTGATGGATTCTTCGCTCAGATAAACAGGATTGAGTCCACCGGTTTCAACTTCAAGAAAAATTTCCTTGCCGGCAAATCCGCGCCAGGCCGTTTTTGTAGAGCCGCTGTCGGCAATCAATGTTATTCCCATGTAATAAATTTGAGATTAATCAGATTGTAATTTTGAATGATTTGAAAAATGACTTGGCAGCTTTTTCTTCAGGATAAGCACCGCTGGTCATGATGGCCACCTGAAAGACAGTATTACCGGCAATATACACGCGGTACAAAACACCGTAATCAGTGCCCTGTCCTTTGAACTCAGCACCTTTGTATTTTCCGGCTTTCACATCCTTGCGATTGCCGGGAGTGATATTCAGTTCGCCGAAAAATCCTTCTGCGGCATTGTCAATAAATGTTTTGCGCAACTCTTCTGTGTTAAGATATTCTGTCGGATAATCGGCGCAGGCAACCATGAAAACATCTTTCTCTCCGGTGTAAATAAACATGTGAAGCTTTATAGTGCCTTCAGCCAAATCGACATCTGAATTCTGGTATTCAGGCGATCCGGGGTAGGTGATTCTGAAATTGCCTAGCGGACTGGTATATTTGACCTGAGCTGACAATGCCACAGACACAAATAGAAACACAAGCGAAATGAATGATTTTTTCATAGCTTAATTTTTTAGAAGTTTTAATGAATCTGCCCAGGTGTCAGAGCTCAGCCGCAGGAAAAAAACACCAGCAGAGAGCTTTCCAAGATCGGTTATCAACTGGTAATTGTAGCCGCTCTTGAGTGCCAGACTATCGTTTGACCAGACAATTTTTCCATTGTTGTCAACAATAGAAAGATTGGCGGTAATGTTGGAAGTAACAAAAATCACAATATCCATTTCTTCACTGAAAGGATTGGGGTTGGCCATGAGTTTATTTTGAGAAGCATGTAAATCAATGCTGTTGCCGTTCAGAATCATATGGGCAATAACCATACTTGGTATCCCATAACCATACATCGAGTCAGGGGTCGAATAATGGTTGGCGCTTTTTTTCAGGGTTTCAATGATTTCCATGTTCGACTTGCTTTTGTTTGCCTGCCACAAACAAGTCACCGCGCCGGCCATGATGGGAGAACTGAAGGATGTTCCATTGCTTGGATAAACTCCATCACTGCTCGAAACAACGTAGGCACCCTGGCCTTGTGCACAAATAGTAGGTTTTATCTGCCCATCGGCAGAAGGGCCATAAGATGAAAATGAAGCGAAATTGCCATATGCATCAACTGCACCGATTGTGAGAATACTGTCAGCATCGGCTGGAGCTCCTATATAATGCCAGTCGTTGTTTCCGCTGTTTCCGGCACTGTTCACTACCAGAATTCCTTTTGATGCAGCCATATCGGCACCACGCGAAATGCGTGTTGTATTGCCGTCGAGCTCAGCATAAACATGATTTTGTGATGCGTCGTCAAATTCGGTATAACCAAGTGAAGAGTTGATGACATCGGCTCCAACGCTGTCAGCAAATTCAGCTGCCGCAATCCAGTTGTCTTCCTCGACAATGAATTCTGACCCGGCATCTTCGGCGCGTAGCAGCCAAACACTGGCTTTGGGCGCAGTGCCGACCAGCGATCCGGGCATATTGCCTACAATGAGCGATGCAACCGACATTCCGTGAGTCGATTCTTCGAACAGATTGTTTCCGGGCAGAACAAAATCCTTATAGCCCAGCAGTCGTCCCTGATTTCGGAGACTGTCGAACATGGTAAGTGTGTTTACATGATAAAAACCGGCGTCGAGGATGGCAATGACCATATTCTCGCCCTGAAAGCCGAGTCCATGCAGGTAATCCACTCCAATCATATTAGCCTGATTCAGTCCGAGTCCATAATCATTTGATATGCGTCTCAACTCCGATTGCATTTTCATCATGACGGCCGACTGATTAAATACACCTTCAACAACAGACTGGGTGCCGGTTTTGAATGGCTTCAGTTTTTTCTGAGTCAGAAAAGGTTTTGTTTTTACCACTTCCGAAACAAATGACAATGCTTCGATCTGCGATACAATGGTCGTATCGGTTAACAATACAGTAGCAGTATTGAACCAGTGCGAGCGATTCAGAACCGATGCCCCAAGATGGGATAAACTATCAATGTAAGCCTGCACAACAGGAATATCCGATTCATCAATAGAAATTCCCATACTCTGGCGGCGGTCAATGGCTCTCTGAGTAAGAAATTCCTGTGGATTGCCAATGGAATAGGGTGAATTGTTTTTATCGGCAAACTGCACTCGATAAACAGCACCCATGGTTTGAGCTCCGGCGCCAATAGCCAACAGAGAAAGTGCAGTAAAAAGCAAAAGAAGTTTCATTTTTATTTCAGTTATGTCCATATTCGGCCAATTCCCAGGTATAGTCAACTCCGGACACAATGTTGCCGGAAACAAAGTCTTTTTCGACGTCCTTATATTTTTTATAAACCAGACCCACATGCCTTGCATAAATTTCATACTGATTATTTTCCTCAATCAGGTTGGACGACATTTCCTGAATAACAGTAACAGTTGAATCAAATGAGAATAATCCGGTAACAAAGGATTCATCAATTTCATCATATTCAAACAATTGTGCATCCATTTCATTAAAAGCATTTCCATCCCATTCAGTACTGTTCCTGACCGGGAATGCCATTCTTGTGATTCGCACATTTTCTTCCAGCCTCTCTGCATAAGCATCTGTCATACATGAATACCAGACATCGCGCAGATACCAGTCGGTTGTATCATTCATTTTTATCCAGCGCTCAATGCGGATACAGGGCCGTCCCTGAGCATCGATGAAATACGATTCGAAATATTCCTTCAGCTGAAAGGATGTGTGTTTGACAGAATCGAGGAAGTCGTCGTAATAAGTTGAATCAACATTGTAGATCATGTAGCTACCCGGGGCATATGGAAAAAAAGAATATCCCATGTCTTCGGGAGGCAGGTCACTATCCTTTTTGCAGGACGAAATGCCTGCAAGCAGAATCAGAAAAAATAAAAAGTAGTTGCGAGCGGATTTCATATTCACTTCTTAATACATGTCGTAGAGCGGATCTCCAATGCCGTTGTCGGTTGATGTTTTTCCGCGGTTTTCTATATCAAGTTGGGAATCTTTTTTATTGAGTTCAACCGGATCCTTGTCTTTCTGAAACACCTCGCGGGAAGCAACCACACCACCCTTATATTTTTCACGCACAATAATCTTTCCGGCTTCATCATTGATTACCCAATCGCCCTCTCTGAGACCGTCAACATATTTTCCGGTCATATATACCATGCCATTGCCATGATAAAAAGCCCAGATTCCATTGCGCTTGGTATTTGCATAAGTTCCTCTGATTTTGGGTATGCTGTCAGGAAAATACTGCACATAGGAGCCATCCATCCAGCCGTTGATGTAATTCACCACTTCAAGTATGTCACCATCCTGATAGTAACGCTTGCTCAGGCCCCATTTCTGGCCGTTTTTGTACTCAACCTCAGAAATAATGGCATCGTACCCATCGAACGTTTTCCATAAACCTTCGCGTTGCTGATTGACAAATTTTCCTTCAGACAGCTTTGAGCCTTCGGGGAAGAACATAATTGTATTTGTTGTTTTTCCGTTGTCGGAATAAACGCTTTCAGACTTCACTTTTCCATCCAAATAATAGTAAACAAATTTGCCGACCGGGATTCCATGTTCAAAACGGCCTTCATATTTAAGTGTATCGCCATTGTATTTTTTCCAGTAGCCCTGCTTGAGACCTTTTGCATCCAACTTGTTGAGGGTATCAGAAGTACTCTGAGCAAAGGCAGAAAAAACAGCCATCAGTAACAATGCGAAAAAAGCAATTTTTCTTTTCATATGGGAGTGTTGTTTTACTGAATAACGAGAACAGCGTTCAAATCTTTCATAAAATCTGAAAAAGAAGGATAATCCAGATCAAACTGATTGTCGGCTATTCCCATTTCCTCGGGATTACCAATAAAAACGGACTTCATTCCAACCGAGCGGGCAAATTCCATATCGCTGGCGGTATCACCCAGCATAACGCAACGTTTGAAACTGATCTGTGGAAAATCCTTGGCTGCCTGCATGGCCATGCCTGGATTAGGTTTGCGGGAATGATGATTTGTTTCTGCTAGAAAAGGGCTGTAGTAAACCTTATCAACACGTCCGTTGTTTTCAGCAATTTTTTCAAGCATGTGATCATGAATCTGTCGCAATTGTTCCTCAGTCATTAAGCCTTTTCCGATTCCTTGCTGGTTTGTAACAACAATGATTTTACCGAAAATTTTCGAAGCAAAAGCAATGGCCTGTGGAACACCGGGCAGAAATTCAAATTCATCGACTACCGTAATATATCCGCCAATTTTTCGCTGGTTTACAACGCCGTCTCTGTCGAGAAACAAAGTCCAGGAACCGGTGATTTTCCATTGTTCCAGAAGTTGCTTTTTATTGGTCAGATCTTCCATAGAGATGAATTTATTTCAGACTTCCGAAAAGAGAAGACTCGACGAGCTCACAAATGATGTGCCCGATTAAAATATGTGATTCCTGAATGCGCGGAGTATCGGCTGAGGGAACAATAATAGAATAGTCGGCAATGTTTTTCAACTCACCGCCCTTGTTTCCGGTCAGCGCAATGGTTGTTACTCCGGAATCGCGCGCCATTGTGAGCGCACGAACGATGTTGCCTGAATTGCCGGAGGTGGAAATACCGATCAATATATCGCCCGGATGGCAATGAGCCTGAGTAAGCCGGATGAAAATTTCATCGAAGCTGAAATCATTAGAAACAGCAGTAATGTATGAAGTATTCACTGTAAATGCTTCGGCGGGTAGGGGAGGGCGGTTGAGATAAAAACGTCCGCTGAGCTCAGCTGCGATATGCTGTGCATCGGCAGCGCTGCCTCCATTTCCGCACAACCAAAGTCGGTGACCGTTTTTGAAACATGATATGATTGCATTCACTGCACGGTCAATGGTTTCAATTGTTTTCCGGTCGTTCAGCAGTTCCTGTTTTACAGCAATGGATTCTCTGATTCTCTTTTCAATCATCCGTTTTGTTATTATTCAGGTTGAAAAATTCTCTTATGATGTATTTATTTCTGTCGGGAGTTGCTCTTCCGATCATTTCGGCCAGAAAACCACCAATAAAGAGTTGCGATCCGATGACCATGCATAGCAGAGCCAGATAGAAAATCGGTTTATCTGCAATTTTATATACGGAGTAAAAGATTTTCAAGGCTGCAAGATATCCTGCAATGGCAAACCCGATTAAAAACAAGACGGAGCCAATGGAGCCGAAAAAATGCATGGGACGTTTGCTGAACTTGCCGACAAACATGATGGTGAGTAAATCCAGCGGACCACGCACAAAGCGACTCATACCAAATTTGCTTTTTCCAAACTGTCGTTTGCGGTGCTGAACAACCTTTTCCCCGATTTTGGAGAAGCCCGCCCACTTGGCTATAACAGGCATGTAGCGGTGCATTTCGCCATATACTTCAATATTTTTAACCACATCGATGCGATAGGCTTTAAGGCCGCAGTTCATGTCGTGAAGCTTTACTCCGCTCATTTTCCGGGTAGTCCAGTTGTATAGTTTACTCGGAATATTTTTGGTGAAAGTATTGTCGTATCTTTTCTTTTTCCAGCCCGAAACAATGTCGTAGCCATCTTCTTTAATCATTCTATACATATCAGGAACTTCATCGGGACTATCCTGAAGATCAGCGTCCATGGTGATGACCACATCGCCCTGAACCTTTTCGAATGCAGTCTGCAAAGCAGCAGATTTGCCATAATTGCGGCTGAACCGGATGGCTTTGATGTTGGGATTCTTTACCTGAAGTTCCTTTATCACTTTCCAGGACTGATCTGTACTGCCATCATCCACAAACACGATTTCATACGTGAGAGCGTTTTCCTTCATCACGCGCCCGATCCATTCGGTTAATTCAGGCAGACTTTCTTCTTCGTTGAGAAGCGGAATTACAAAAGAGATGTTCATTTACTGAGCAATTATACTGTCTTCAGGTTTATCTTTCTTTTTAGCAACGAGGCCTACCAGAACGCCTGCAATAACAGATTTGCCAAGATAAATGGCAAAGGGCAGGAGATTGTTTTCAATCAGGAGAAACTTTTTGATTTCTTCAGGATTGCCCATTTTTTCTGCGTATTGAGGATATTCATTGATTACCTGCAGTGCCTGCGTGAAAACTTCATTCACACAAATTTCGTTGTAGGCAGGATCAATTACAAAAAGAACCAACAGTTTCATCAACTGAAAGCAGAACAAACCGCAGAACATTACAGCAGCAGCAATGAGCATGGCCGTGCTTGCTTTCACTTTTTTGTCTTCGGTCTGTTTCCGCACCTGAGAAATGGCCATAAACATGAAAGTCAGAACAACAGATGCTTCGATGAGGAAAGTAATAAAGCTGAATGAGAAGTAGTTCAATCCGGTCAGATAGAGCAACAAAAAATAGGCAGCGAGAATTCCTCCAGCATACAAGCCGTTTTTAACAAGTGTTTTTTGGATAATGTCTTTCATTGGTTTCGATGTTGGTTGTGCAAAAATAGTGAAATATTTCTTTGCTTTTATATAAGTGTAACGAAGCTGTTATTAAATGCTTGCGGCAGGCGGCGCAACGCACAATGCGAAACGTCTGTAACGAAAAGAATGTGGAAATGTGCGGCTCACGTAAAACGTGACACGTTCGCCGATGATCCGCCGTCGGAGTTTACCCCG
>CAZJOL010000093.1:0-4603 GCA_964547605.1 uncultured Bacteroidaceae bacterium
GCACAACACGGGGCGGTTTAACATAATTGTTGCGCAATACATTTTATCTACTTAACCTGGCAGTTTTCCTGCCGCAGGCAGCTCAACCTTAACCTTGTCCTCGACCTTGTCCTTGACCTCAACCTGGCTGTTTTCCCTTACTTTCTACGACATTATCGGTGACTTTATCGGTAACAATGCTTTATTCTTGACCTGTTACATGACCTGCTGCTTGTTCGGTATCTTGTTCGGTGTCTTTTACAGTGTCTTTGAGTTTTTCTTTAAACAAAATCACTTGAAACCCATTTGAAACTTTTTTGAAAACAGGTGTGTTTTTTTTCAGTACTTCCCAATGTCCGCCATTTGCCGGGCCGATGCGTGATAGAACTTTATCCGCTTTTAATGACCTGATTATTTTTTCTGCACCACTGATCGAAAGCATCAACTTATCAGCTATTTCGGGTATTGTAATATTATTGTTATTGGCAATCAAAGCCAAAACCATCTCCTTCCTTTTCCCCTTACTTTTCCCCTTACTGTTCCCCTTACTGTTCCCCTTACTTTTTCCCTTACTTTCTACGACCTTATCGGTGACTCTGTCGGTGAAACCGCCTGTTTCCTGTTTGGTTTTCAGGTCGGTTTTCAGGTCGGTTTTCTTTATACCATTTGCCATTGTTTCAGAAAAAACAGTTACTGCAAATCCTCCGGGTATAAGCTCGAACTTTGGTTGCGGTAACCCGAAATCTTTGAAAATATCGAGCACCCTTTTAATTCCTGAACCATATTTTTCAATTAATCCCATTTCTTTGGCAATTTTGGCAATTTGCCGGTTACGGGGTGTTGATACATAAGTGTTGGATAGTAACTGCTCAATGGTGATATTGTTTGGCAAACTACCAGGGTTGAAAAAAAGAATATGGTCAGGAAACACTTTAACTATTGAATCAGCCGGTGATGTATAATCCCGGTGAATAATCTATTCAATACTATTTCTCGAATACCTTCAAGCGGATATTGCCAGCGCTCGGTGTTTTCAGCTTGTCCTGATATAATAATTTCCTTATTGATATGCTTTATTACAAACGACATAACCTCATCAATCTGAGAAAGAATGTCATTTGATGATGAAACGTCATCTTTAATAATCGTTTCTGATGCAAAATGGCCCATCTGAATTGTCGTGTATAGATTATCATCTTTACAAAACAATAAATAACAAGCATTTGTAATTAAATCGCCTTTTACAAGTTCATTTTTCAGCAGAAATTCTTCAACCGATGAAATATTGTTGTCAGGCTTCCTGCGCGTTATCGTATCAATGACTTTTTGCATTTTTTCAAATGAAAGGTCTTTCATTGATTTTTGTGGACGCAGATAGAAATCCCAACTTGAATTTACAGTTTGCAGATGCAAATTGGCAACTTCGGCTGCCGACATCAAATGATTGGCATTACCAATACGCTTGTAATATCTTCCCTTTACCGAAACCGGCTTTATAGGATATTCAGAAACGCTCAATACAACAATGGTTTTCCCTTTGTCTTCAATGATCTCTGCATCAGGAATAATTGAAGGCTCCGTTTTTACCTTTATTTCATTAATCCATTGCTGAACGGTTTCTTTGCCAATTACAGTCCCCAGTACTCTGCCTTTATCATCCACTCCGATAAATACTTTACCGCCTCTTGAGTTGGAAAATGCAACAAGAGATTGAATTACCTCATCCTGAAAAGACGATTTCAGCTCAATCGTTTCCGATTCGCCCTGAAGTATCAAATCCTTTATGTTATTCATTTTGTCCAATCAGAGAAATTTATATGCAGGCTGCGCTGAGTGATGAGCTGTATAAAATACGAAATACGAATCCGCCGCGGCGGACTGACGGCTGACAGCTGCTCGTCCTTATCCTCGTCCTTAACCTTGCATTTTATTTACGAAGTCCTGATACACGATTTTCAATCCTTCTTTCAGCGATGTTTTAGCTTTAAATCCGAGCGCATTGAGTTTTGAAACGTCGAGCAGTTTGCGCGGGGTGCCATCGGGCTTGGTAGTATCGAAGCGTAATGTGCCGGTATAGCCCACGGTATCTTTAACCAGTTGCGCCAGCTCTTTAATGCTGATTTCTTCACCGGTGCCCACGTTTACCCAGCCGGGTTCGTTGTGGTTTTGCATCAGATACACACAGGCATCGGCCACATCGTCGGCAAACATAAATTCACGCAGCGGGCTTCCACTGCCCCACACCACCACTTCGGGCGACTTATTTATTTTGGCTTCGTGAAAACGGCGAATGAGAGCGGGCAGCACGTGGCTGTTTTCGGGGTGATAGTTATCGCCATAGCCATACAGATTGGTGGGCATGGCCGAAATAAAATTGCATCCATACTGGTGGCGATAGGTATCGCAGAGTTTTATGCCGCAGATTTTCGCCAGCGCATATCCTTCGTTGGTGGGTTCCAGAGCGCCTTCCAGAAGATACTCTTCTTTGATAGGCTGTGGAGCCATGCGCGGATAAATGCACGAAGAGCCGAGAAACAAAAGTTTATTTACCTTATTGAGATAGGCTGCATGAATGAGATTGAGTTCAATCATGAGATTATCGTAGAGGAAATCGGCTTTGTAGGTGTTGTTGGCCATAATGCCGCCCACTTTTGCAGCAGCCACAAACATATAATCGGGTTGGTGCTTCTGCACGAAATCGTTTACTGCAGCCTGATTGCGCAGGTCGAGTTCTGAAAAATCAACGGTGAGCAGATTCTCAAAACCATTGCGCTGAAGCGCCCGGCAAATGGCAGAGCCCACCATGCCGGCATGACCAGCTACGAATATTTTACTATTTTTTTCCATCATGGAGTCATATATGTTTTTCGATGTTGCGACCGGAAAGGTTAAGGTAAAGGTTGAGATTAAGCAGGCTTAACCTTTGTATTCCTGCTGAAAGCGCTCAGCCTTGACCTTAACCTTGTTATTCTGCCGAAGGCAGCTTAATCTTAACCTTAACCTGGCTGTTCCTCTGCCGCAGGCAGCTCAACCTTAACCTTAGCCTTCTAGTCTCAGTCTTAGTGTTTTGCTCAGCCTACTCGATCTTTCGCTTTCCTGTAATCCGCTTCAACCATAATTTTCACCAGTTCTTTAAAGGTAGTTTTCGGTTCCCATCCAAGTTTTTCTTTGGCCTTGGCAGCATTGCCAATAAGCAGATCAACCTCTGCAGGCCTGAAATAGCGCGGGTTTATACCAACCACTTCTTTTCCGGTGCTTTTTAAAATTCCTTTTTCATCGGGTCCTTTTCCCTGCCAGATAATTTCTTCGCCCAACACTCGGAACGACTCTTCGATGAATTCGCGCACAGTGTGCGTTTGTCCGGTAGCCAGTACAAAGTCTTCGGGCTGATCGGCCTGGAGGATACGCCACATACCTTCGACATATTCGGGAGCATAGCCCCAATCGCGCTTTGCATCAAGGTTCCCAAGCAACAGCATGTCTTGTTGTCCGGTCATGATATTGGCCACTGCCACAGAAATTTTGCGGGTCACAAAAGTTTTTCCGCGGCGTTCGCTTTCATGATTAAAGAGAATGCCGTTGCAGGAAAACAGGTTGTAAGCCTCGCGATAATTGACGACAATCCAGTAGGCATATAATTTAGCAACGCCATACGGGCTGCGCGGATAGAACGGAGTTTTTTCGGTTTGCGGCACTTCCTGCACCAGCCCGAATAATTCGGAGGTCGATGCCTGATAGAAGCGCGTGTTGAGGCCGGTTTCCTTAATGGCATCGAGAAAGCGCAGTGTGCCTACACCATCGACTTCGGCGGTATATTCAGGCACTTCGAAGGATACCTGCACATGGCTCTGGGCGCCAAGGTTATAGATTTCGTCGGGTTGTGTTTTTTCGAGCACGCGGTTCAGATTACTCGAGTCGGTAAGATCGCCGTAATGCAGAAAAAAGTGTTTATTGAGCAGTTCGCTATCGTTGTATAAATGGTCGATGCGAAAAGTATTGAACGAGCTGCTGCGGCGGATAATGCCATGCACTTCGTATCCTTTGTTCAATAAAAGTTCAGCAAGATAACTACCATCCTGCCCTGTGATACCGGTTATAAGCGCTTTTTTCATGGAGTGATGTTGAAATGATGAGTGGTTGGTTTCTGGAAAATATAATTATGAAATACGTAAGACGAGATACGAAATACGAAATACGAAATACGAGATCAGAAATACGAAATACGAAATATCAATTTGAAAATTTGAAAATAAACTTTGTTACCCTGTCACCCCTGTCACCCTGTAACGATTGTAACGAGAGGAAATACGAGATACGAAATAGGCATCAGGCATTAGGCGTTAGGCGTTAGGCATTTTTTTATGCGCTTCGCGTGAAAAATTGATGTGGGCGCTTCGCGCATCATCGCCTCATTCCTATTACGTCACCTTTATGAACTTTACGAACTTTATGAACTTTCAACTTCAAGAGGCGTTTCATTCCTCCGCGTCCATCCGTGAGTATTTAATTTATTCAGCGTTATTCCGCGTCAAAATTCAGGCGTAAGGCATAAGGCGTAAGGCGATAGGGGTTAGGCGTTAGGCATTTTTTTATGCGCTTCGCGTGAAAAATTGATGTGGGCGCT
>CAZJOL010000093.1:4703-9683 GCA_964547605.1 uncultured Bacteroidaceae bacterium
TTATTCAGCGTTATTCCGCGTCAAAATTCAGGCGTAAGGCATAAGGCGTAAGGCGTTAGGCATTTTTTTATGCGCTAAAGCGCGGGAGATTTATGTAGGTGCTTCGCACAACACGGGGCGGTTTAACATAATTGTTGCGCAATACATTTTATCTACTTAACCTTGTTTTCCTTCCGAAGGCAGCTTAACCTTGACCTTGTCCTCGTCCTTGTCCTCGTCCTTGTCCTTAGCCTTTTTCTTCATCAATATACCCATATCCATACCCGTAGCCGTAACCATATCCATAGCCATACCCATATCCCGAGCGCTTCTGGCGCGGAACATCGTTGATCACAAGGACAGTATGATTCAGCTTTCGCGAACGAAGATCCTTCAGCAGATCGCGCAAAACATTTTTCTTTGTCTTGCGAAGCCGCACCACCACTGCCAATGCATCGGTATGCTTCACAAGAATGCTTGCATCTGTCACTGCGGCCATCGGCGGCGTGTCAAGAATAACGATATCAAATATTTTTTTCACATGCTCCAGCAATGCTGCCATTTCAGGGCTTTCGAGCAATTCGGCCGGATTGAACGGAATTTTCCCGGACGTAATCACGGTCAGATTTTTATCTTCACCGCTGGCCCGCAGAATATCACCGATCGACGCGTGGCCTGTGAGATACTCGCTTAAACCCGGACTTTGCGAAAGCGCAATGAGCTGATACAAACGCGATTTTCGCATGTCAGCGCCAATGAGCAATGTCTTCTTTCCAGCAACAGCAAAGGCCTGCCCGAGGTTTACCGAAATAAATGTTTTTCCTGCCGCAGGCAGATCCGATGTGATAACAATGGAAAACCCGCTTTTGTTTTTCGCCATCGAATTGATGTTGGTACGCAGATTACGGAAGCTTTCTGCAACAATCGAACGCGGCGCACTGCGGAAAATAAGTTCATCGTCTCCGTCGAAATGCATGATGGAGCCCGCGCTTGGAAACGACGACAGCTCCTCGATTTCACGCGGATATTCAAATGTATTTTTAAACCATCCGGGCAGGAATATTATTCCAAGCGCCACCAGCAGCGACAATACAAAAGCAATCAGATACACCATGCTGTTCTTTGGTTTAATCTGCACTACTTTATTGCAAACATCAAGTACCGAATTGTCGGGCATATTGGTTGCTGCTGTGATTTTGGCTTCAGCTCTGCGTTGCAGCAGAAACACATACAATTCGTTGTACAGATTGAACTCGCGCTCAAACCCAAGTAGGTTGCGCTGATTGGTCGGCAGCAGCGAAACACGTGCATTGACGCTACCAGAGCGCCTTTCCATTTCCGATATGCTCAGGTTGTTCAGCTGAATGATGTTTTTGGTGTTCTCCAGAATATTCTGCTGTGTCTGTTCTATCTGCGCGTTGATTTTCTGCACCGCCGGATTTTTCTCACCTGCACTTTTCACTAAGGCGGAGCGCTCGTTGTATAGCCGGGTCAGCTCCTGAATCAACGAAGCCGTCACAGCATCTTCAATACCCATGCTGCTTGGAACCACAATGCTTTCGAGGTCGCGTTCCTTCTCAACATAATCGCGAAGATAATTGTAGTACTTGTTTTTCAACAACAGTTCCGCTTTCTGTTTATCGATTTCCCGCATCTGATCAAAGATTGCTGATGCTTCGTTGTCGAGACTCATAATCTTGTTTTCCTTACGATATGATTCCAGATCCGACTCTGCATTGCTCAGTTCATCAGCAATCGATTCCAGCTCAGAGTCGATGAATTCAATGGTTTTCACCGCCACGCTGTTTTTGTTGTTCAGCCCCGACTCGATGTAAACGGCTGTCAGTGCGTTCAGATAATCCTGCAGAATTTCAGGTTGATAATATTGTGAGGTGATTCGAAGTACTGATGAGGTTTTCGAAGTTGGCTCAATGGAAAGTCCTTTGTTCAGATTATCGGAAAACGACTGCAGATTGTTGAATCGAAAATACAGATCGCCACGTGCATACGTAGATGGGATGGCGTTTCCGGGCAATATCACGAAACTGAAATTGGCGGTGGTGATGGTATCGCCAAAACGATGTTCTTTTTCATATTTAATATTTGCAACATCGACATAATTGCCCTGGCGCAGGTAATAATCGTTCACACGGTAGTCGTAGAGCCGTCCACCGTTATTATTAGAAGTCAAGACAAAAGAATAATCGTCTTTGAATTTGATATCGAAAGACGCGCCGGCCACCTGCGGATGCAGCGTATCGATGACGACAGTGTATGGACGCACCGCGTAAATTGTGTTGGTGCGGATTCTTCCTGAGATGAAATAGCTCACCTGCCAGTCGATGCATTTAACAGCTTCCTGCGACATATGTTTCGAAAGCAGGATTTGCTGCTCGTTTTCGACAGTTGTCGATGCCTGGCCCATATCGAGTCCCATGAGTTCCTGAGCATCGATGAGCTTGTTCTGCTTATCCTGCACCAGTACTGTTGTTGAGCCCTGATAGAGCCGCGGAGCCTTGCGCAGGTAGAACCATGCCGTCCCCATGCCAATCAGCACGCAGAGCACCACAATGTACCATTGCCGCAGGATTCTGTAAAACAACATGCGGAAATCAATGGTCTTTTCTTCTTCATCCGAAGCAAACTGCTTCATTGTCTCCTGACTGTCCTGAGTCATATCTTGATTTTTAAAAATTCTTAATCTTTATTTCTCTGCCGCAGGCAGCTCAACCTTTGCCTTAACCTTAACCTGGCTGTTGACCTTGTCCTCGACCTTGTTGACAGTGCATCCCCTCAGCCCCGCCGCTTCGTCCACATCGTCACACTCCCCAACCCCGCTCCAATCGATGAAAAATAAAAGTCATCCCACGCCACATTGCGGTTCGGCACCAGCATTTGTGCATATTCAAGAACCGCAGCCAATGCGATGAACGCAAGAGGAACAAGAATGCAAATCAGCCCTTGTTTGCGAAACGACAGACGATACGCCCATGCGGCGAGCCCCACAAGAACAGCGAACGCAATGATGTGCAGCCACAAATCGTGTCGCAGTCCCAGAATAAAAAACGGCGGATCATCCTTATCGCCGTTGATCGGCAAAAAGTTCATCACCACCAATCCAACGACTGCAAGAAAAAATATGTATTTGCGACATTTATTCATTGACTTAACATTGTCCTTGGCGCGCATCTCCCCGACATTTTAGCGTCAGCTATGCTGACCTGGAATCGTCGGGGAGTGAGGCCGATGCACCCAACGATTCCGTGGAGTACTGAGTTCCCGGTGATAATCTTTCAATGCATCTTTATAAACTTGAGGACTTTCTACTTTATAAACTCAGTTGTGCCGGGATCTCCTGGAAAACCTTCGTCGCTTCTCCACTCTTTCGTCCACGAATGACACGAATTAATAACTCTCTGCTGGCACTTTCTGATTTTAGCGAAAAATGGGTTATCATCTGCGATGATGACTCATTGCACGAATTGGGGTCTGTACAATATATTCCGCGTTGTTCCGCGTCTCATCTTTTCTCCGCGTTTATCGTAGGTGTCTTTCAGTTATTCCGCGTTATTCCGCGTCTACTCTTTTTGTCCGCAGATTCACACAGATGTTCGCAGACCCGCCTGCAGCGGGCAGGTTAATAATCCAATATTACTTCAGCGGCCCATCCGATTTTCGCAGATTTGAATCACCCTTCATCTGCGATGAAGTCTGATTCAGTGAGTACAATGTTCTCCGCGTTTATCGTGGATGTTTATTCATTATTCCGCGTTGTTCCGCGTCTCATCTTTTCTCCGCGTTTATCGTAGGTGTCTTTCAGTTATTCCGCGTTATTCCGCGTCTAAATCTCATGCTGCATGCTATTTAAACAGCGTATAAATCACCAGACCCGTAGAAACAATCGACAACACAAGACTATACGGGAAATTCGTAAATCCATACTGTTTCGCTTTCAGCGGCTCGAAATACAACTGGTCGCCCGGCTGCATGTAATAATACGGCGAGTTCAGAATCTCCTTATTCGTCAGATCGATGCGATCCACCAAAAGACTGTCGCTGCCTGTCTTGCGCGTGATAACCACTTCCTTGCGGTTGGCAAAATCGGTCGGCCTTGCAAGCGCCAGAACATCAAAGATGGTCACCGTCGGCGAATAGAATGCAAACGAGCCAGGAGTCGATACTTCGCCATTCACGGCCACGCGGAAATTCGACAATTTCACCGACACCACAGGATCGAGAATATATTCGCTCAGGCTATCCACCAGCAGCGATGCAATCTCGCCCATGGTCATGCCCGCCACACCGATGCTGTCGATGAAGGGTATCTGAATCGCGCCATTGGAGCCAACTTCGTAGCCCTTGAAATAAAGTGTCTGCTCCGAAAGCATCTGCTGATTGGCTGTCTGCGCCGAAACCGGCCCGTTGATAAACGATGTCGCTTTTTCATCCACCGATTTCACATCAATGTAAAGCACATCACCTTTTTGCACCCTGTATTGCGGCGGAGTCTGTGTTCTCTCGACTGCAGATCCGTCGACACCCTGATAAAGAAGAATTTTTTTCTGCGGAACGCAACTGGCCAGCATCATCACCGCCAGAATCAGAAAAAGATGTGTGTATTTTTTCATTTACAGAAATTTACTTTAGTCATTACTAAAAAAAGTGTAGCAGCAATCCAACATTCCATAGTTCGAAGCACTGCGGGGCAGTATAAACTCCGCGAAGAACATGGAATAGTTGGTATGAGGTCTCAACTTCCGACTCTTCCAGGTCCTTCATTGCATTGCGGACTCTTGAAGGTCGGGAGCATGCCGTGCCCTTGACGACCTCTCAGCATCGGGGTGCGGAGCGACGCGATCTGAGTGCGTCGGCAACTGATCGTTAGGCATTAGGGCGTTAGGCATAAGTAGTAAGAGTATGCCCTGTGCGTTGTGCATTGAGCATTGTGCCTTGTGCCTTGTGCCGCAAGCCGCCTGCCAAATACAGAGTGAGAATCAGAGC
>CAZJOL010000094.1:0-9657 GCA_964547605.1 uncultured Bacteroidaceae bacterium
ATAATATCCTAATGTATAGAAAATCCAATTTTCTTTACATTTCAGGTATACTTTGTAAAGAAAATTGGATTTTCTATACATAGTATACCTGAAATGTAAAGATTTTGCTGTTTTCTTTACAAAGCTGAAGGCATTTTTTTGCCATGACATTTTTGCACAGGTCGGTGTAGCTCAATGATTGGCGTTACATCCGGAGCGAGCAAACAGTTTGAGGACGAGAGCGCTGCAGCCTACATGCCGCCTGCCTAATGCCAAGTGTTGCCTGCTTAAGTAGATTTTTCTCAAAATGGAAGGAAAAAATGACAAATACAAAAATGACTCTACCTAAACTTTCAAATTTCCGAATTTTCAAATTATCGCTTCAGCATATTAGCATATTATCTCATCAGCATATTAGCATATTATCACATCAGCATATTATCTCATTATAAATTGTTTGTTCAATTCAATGATTATTTGTACTTTTGCACCTCTTTTTGAAAACTGAAAAAAATGGTCCGAATTACTTTACCCGATGGCAGTGTGCGTGAATACGAAAACGCAGTAAGCAGCATGGATGTAGCCCGCAGCATCAGCGATGGGCTTGCCCGCAACGTGCTTTCGGCAAAGGTGAACGACGAAATCTGGGACCTGAACCGCGTTATCACTTCCGATTCACGAGTAAAACTCTTTACCTGGGACAATACCGAAGGCAAAGCCACTTTCTGGCACAGCTCGGCTCACCTCATGGCTGAAGCCATTGAACAGCTGTACCCCGGCACCAAATTCGGCATCGGACCTGATATTGAAAACGGTTTCTACTACGATATGGATTTCGGCACCACCAGCATTACAGAAGCCGATCTCGAAGCCATTGAAAAGAAAATACTGGAACTGGCCCGTCAGGATCAGACCCTGACCCGCCGCGAAGTTTCAAAAACCGAAGCCATTGACTTTTTCACCAAAAAAGGCGATCAATATAAACTTGAACTCATCAGCGAGCTCGAAGACGGCACGATCTCTTTCTACGAGAGCGGATCATTCACTGACCTCTGTCGCGGACCGCATCTGCCCGACACTTCGAAGATCAAAGCAGTAAAATTGCTCTCGATTGCAGGCGCTTATTGGCGTGGCGACGAGAAACGTCCGATGATGACCCGAATTTACGGCATCACCTTCCCTAAACAGAAGGAACTGGACGAATATCTCGTGAAACTCGAAGAAGCCAAAAAACGTGATCATCGCAAGCTTGGAAAGGAACTTGAAATTTTCATGTTCAGCCAGCGTGTCGGATCAGGACTTCCAATCTGGCTGCCGAAAGGTGCTGCTTTGCGCGAACGTCTCGAACAGTTCCTCAAGAAAAAGCAGAAAGAATACGGCTATCAGCAGGTCATCACTCCGCATATCGGAAACGTAGAACTGTACAAGACTTCAGGCCATTTTCAGAAATACGGAAAAGATTCATTTCAGCCGATAAAAACACCGATTGAAGGTGAAGAATTCATGCTGAAACCGATGAACTGTCCTCACCACTGCGAAATTTATGCGCAGAAGCCTCGCAGTTATAAAGATCTCCCGTTGCGCTTTGCCGAGTTTGGCACAGTGTATCGTTATGAGCAAAGCGGCGAACTGCACGGGCTCACTCGTGTACGCAGCTTCACGCAGGACGATGCGCATCTTTTCTGTCGTCCGGACCAGCTAAAGAAAGAATTCATCGGTGTGATTGAAATTGTGTTGTATATTTTTAAAACACTTGGATTCAACGATTATACAGCACAGATTTCGCTCCGTGACCCGAACAACAAGGAAAAATACATTGGCTCTGTCGAAAACTGGGAAAAAGCTGAATCCGCCATTATAGAGGCAACTCAGGAAAAGGGCATGGAGACTGTGATAGAAATTGGCGAAGCCGCTTTCTACGGCCCCAAGCTCGACTTCATGGTTCGTGATGCTATCGGCCGCAAATGGCAGCTGGGCACCATTCAGGTTGACTACAACTTACCTGAGCGTTTCGATCTCGAATACATCGGTTCCGACAACCAGCGTTATCGTCCGGTTATGATTCACCGCGCTCCGTTCGGCTCTATGGAACGATTTGTAGCTGTATTGCTCGAGCACAGTGCCGGCAAGCTCCCGTTGTGGCTCATTCCTGATCAGGCCATCGTATTACCTATCAGCGAGAAATATGAGGAGTATGCGAAAAAAGTCGTAGATTTGCTCGATCAATCCGATGTCCGCTGTCTGCTGGATAACCGTTCCGAAAAAATCGGAAAGAAAATCCGCGATGCTGAACTGAAGCGAATCCCATACATGCTTATTGTCGGCGAAAAAGAAGAAGAGCTGGGATTGGTGTCTGTACGTCGTCAGGGCGAAGGCGATCTCGGACAACAAAGCATTGATCAATTTGCGGAGTATATCCGTGCTGAAATAAAGAAAGAACTTAACTAATATAGGAGGTAAAGCTATAGCAACGAACATCCCATTCAAAGGACCCATCCGCCGGAAGCCCCCGCAAAGGGAAGAACCGTACAAAATCAACCAGTTTATCAAAGCGCCAATGGTGCGACTGGTGGGCGAAAACATTGAAACAGGAATTGTCTCACTCCGCGAAGCATTGGCTGTCGCTGAAGAACAGGGACTCGACCTGGTTGAAATTTCACCAACTGCCAATCCGCCGGTTTGCAAGGTGGTTGATTATCGCAAATTTCTTTACGACAAAAAGAAAAAGCTGAAGGAACAAAAAGCCAATGCCACAAAAATTGTCGTCAAGGAACTGCGCTTGAGCCCCAACACCGATGACCATGATTTCAACTTCAAACTGAAACATGCCATCAATTTCCTGCAGGAAGGCTCAAAAGTGAAAGTGGATGTGTTTTTCCGCGGTCGTTCGATTGTGTATAAGGAGCAGGGAGAAATCATGCTGCTGCGCTTTGCCAATGAGCTGGCCGAATATGGCAAAGTGGAATCACTACCAAAACTTGAAGGGAAAAGGATGATTATGATCATCGCACCTAAAAAATAAAAATCTCAACCCAAATAATAAATACGATCATGCCTAAGATGAAAACGAAATCCGCTGCCAAAAAACGCTTCGCGTTTACAGGTACCGGTAAAATCAAGAGAAAGCATGCCTACAAAAGTCACATTCTGACTAAGAAATCAACCAAACGCAAACGTAACCTGACTTACTTTGCAATTGTTGACAAGGCCAACATCACTTCGGTGAAAGACATGCTTGTGAAGTAAAACAAATCGTTAACCTTGCTGTCAGCATGAAAGATTCCGTGTAAGGCGGGACGCTGAAGCAACTAAAGAAAGGAGAAAAAATGCCACGTTCAGTTAATCATGTTGCGTCACGTGCGCGCAGAAAAAAAATTCTCAAAAGGACCCGGGGCTACTGGGGCCGTAACAAAAACGTCTGGACCGTAGCGAAGAATCGCTGGGAAAAAGGACAACAGTACGCGTTCCGCGATCGCAGAGCCAAGAAAAGAAGCTTCCGCGCTTTATGGATCCAGCGTATCAATGCAGGTGTGCGTCCGCTCGGACTTTCATACTCGCAGTTCATCGGAATGCTCAACAAATCCGAAATTCAGCTCAGTCGCAAAACCCTTGCTGACCTCGCGCTGAACAACCCGGAAGCTTTCAAAGCTGTTGTTGACACCCTGAAAAAATAGATCGATTTAATAATCATCATACTGAAAACTGTCCATCTCGGGCAGTTTTCTTATTTTTGACGAAATGCAAAAAAATACATGACGGTACAACGGCAACAAAAATGGGTTTACGCGGCAGCTTTGGCCTGCCTCTGGGCTTCGTCCGAAATAATTCTGGGCAGCTTTCTGCACAATCTCAAAGTCCCGATGAGGGGAACCATCCTGGCTTCCATTGCAGTCATGATTATGACTGCAGTCGGCTACAGATTCAGACTTAAAGGTATATACTGGCGCGCCGGCCTGCTCACAGCGGCCATGAAAACGCTGAGCCCGAGCGCCGTTCTGCTTGGACCAATGCTGGCCATCACCATTCAGGGTCTTTTGATGGAAATTGTCATTAGTGCAGGCGGTACCCGACGTATTATGTTTATTCTTGGCGGAGCTGTTTCCATTACCTGGAATTTTGTACATCTCATTCTCGGCTACTGGCTGTATTACGGAAACGATGTCGTAGCGCTTGGTTCAAGCCTTGTCCAATACGCTCAGAAAGAAACAGGATGGCAGTTCATTACCGGATGGGGACTGATTGCCGCCTTCGGCTCCATTTATTTTATAGCTGGTACTACCGCTGCCATCATTGGCACCAGCATGAAAAAACCGGATTCCAGCAAAACATTACACATTCCAAAGAAAGAGAAACAGACTGCAAAACAGGTGAAAAAACATGATGCCGATCAGCAGCCAAGATCGCTCTACTGGCTGTTTTTGCTTATATTGATTGTCGTTTCGATGTTGATGGCGTTGTCGTATCTTCCGCTTGAAATCAGCATTTTCGCATGGCTGTCCGTTATTTCAATGTTGATTATCCGTTACCGTAAATCGTATCGCCGCTTGGCAAAAGTTGGTTTCTGGGTCATATTTTTATTGCTCACTGTGTTGTCGTCTTTGCTGCTTGGACCTACGATTGAAGAAGGTCTGATGATTGGTCTGCGCATGAACCTGCGTGCCATTTTATTTGTGCTTGTCCTTTCCGCACTGAGTTTTGAGCTGCGCAACGAGAAACTCGCGAAGGCATTCAATATGCGTAACAAGGGCTTCCTGAGCGTGCTTGAGACCTGTTTCGAAACATTGCCGATGGTGATATCCATTCTGCCTCCGGCAAAGTCCATATTAAAAACACCCCGCGAAAGCCTGTCGCTGTTTGTAAGCACCATCAATGTCTGGGTTGACTCCATGCATTTCCGGCAGCTGGAGCCGGTTCCGGCAGTTATTATTTCGGGCGAAAAAGGAAGCGGAAAAAGCCGCTTGCTGAAAAACAGCGTCATTCCTGAGCTTCAGAATAATAAAACGGAATACGCCGGTATACTGATGCAATACCTGGTTGAGAAAGATGAGCATGTCGGATACACCATTTCGCTGCTGCCCGGAAACACTGAAATGACGCTCGTGGGGCCCGAAGTCAGCGACGCCATTCTTTCGGTAGGCAAATATAGTTTCTCGAGATCCGCATTCGAAGCGGGCTCAAAGCATATTGAACAAAAACTGAATGAAGCCGATGTGGTTTTTCTCGACGAAAGCGGCTGGCTCGAAACCTACGGTCTGGGCTGGTACGGCATTCTGAAGGAAATGCGTTTGAGCGGAAAACCCATGATTATAGTTGTACGTCCGGATCTGAAAGAAGACTTTGTGAAGTTCTGGAACATCGACGAAAAAGCGCTCCTGAAGCCGGATTCAGAAATTGCCGAGGTGCGCAGCGCGCTTGATGCTTTGCAGATGAGTTTATAAAGTTCAAAAAGTTTCTAAAGTGGAAAGGTGACGTAAACGCTTGCGGCATGCGGTTCATAGCACAATGCATAACGCGCAAAGTATCATGTGCCGAAGGCGTAAAAGAAAGCTGCGAAGCACAAAGATTATTGATAAATAATACCGATGTGAAATATATCTAAGGCTGATTTGTTTATGCGAAAATGATGGCCGATGCCAGAGGTTTACCTGACAAGCAGGCAGGCATCGCATGTCTGTAGATAATGATCAAACAATAGTACGACCTCAGAGAGGTCGAATGTAAACGGCTACCAGTGCAAAACAGCTTGAAAAACATTCGACTCCGCTGGAGTCGTTTTTTAAGATTAATATTTTCTACAGACATGCGACTCCTCCGGAGTCATCCAAATCAATGAACTATTGTATATTTTCTTTTGGTATAATTACTCGGCTACCGTTTCCGAAAGGCTGTCCAAATGCATGTCAAGCGAGATTGCATTTGTTGTGTGATAAACGAAATAATTCTTTCTCTGAATAAACCGGATATCTCCTGAAATAAATGAAAGACTATCTTTTTGTGTCTGCAGGACTATTTCTCCGATTTCGATAGCGAGATTTTGTTTCCTTTCGTATGAGCTGTCATTGTATTGTGAATTCACAAGAGAAACAGTGATCATGTTGTTGTTGGTGATTTTTACTTCAATATCCGAAATTTGATATTTCGCAGATATAGTTTCTTTCAAGTCGCTCATGTATTTCAGATTATTCACTGTCCCAGAGCAACTGAACAGAAGAAGGGAAACAACAAGTAATGAAAACAATCCAGATTTCATAAGCTTTTATATTAATTTTTCAAATCATTTTTCTGATAATTCAATCAGCTCAGAATCACTTTCAGCGAATAATCAATCAACAGAAAAATCAGAAAATATCCTTCAGTCATTTTTACATTCACCATGGCTTTCACAAAGCGACGCGGCACATAGCTGATGGCCCAGGTGACCATCATCATCAGAAACACCATGACAACATTGCCTCCCAGGTCGTGGGTATCTGTTATCATCGATGAAAGCATATTGGTGAAAATGACCGTGCACATCATAAGCGGGAATAAAAGAATCACGGCGACATATCTGTATTTTTTCTGTGGCATGTGATCCGCTTTGCGACTGGCTTTCATTATCCGCCAGTGCATGTAATACCAGAATGCTGCTATCAGAAACATGGCTGTGAGCGAAATCCACATGGGCAGATTGGAAGCGGCGAAGGTGACCATTATAAATGCACCGATCAGAATGGAGTTCATCAGCAGGGCTGATCCGGACTTGTCATTTTCATCACCTCTGAAAAAGTCACGTTCTATAACCATTTCGCCGACAAGCAATCCGACAAGATAGGCCACAGCACAAATGATGAAAGGTGCTCCGAAAACAATCAGCAAGCGGTCTTCATCATTCATATCAAGATAATGAAACATGATATAACCAATCACAAAATCGCAAATCACAATGCAGAAATCAATCACCACCGACCTGAAATTGCCGGAGGCGAGGAATTGAATCAGTTGTTGTTTTATGCTCATGTTGCTATAAACTGAAATGGAGAAACCAAGATAAGTGATAAAGCACCTATTACAAAATTAGTTTTTTTCTGAATTCAGAGCAAACAATCTGATTGTACGACCAAATCCGAAAATAAATCAATCGCTGGTGCAGTCTCAAAAAGCAGGTTGTTACGACATTCCACCGTTACGGCTATAATTAACCCTCGATGAATTCAGAACTCTTCGAGGGTTTTTGGAACAGGCCGGAACATGGAACCGTCGTAACAAAAGCAAAAACAACGGTTCCATGTTCTTCGCTCCTGCGTCACTATCGAACGGTGGAATGTTGTTTTTGCTTAGTCATTTTGATATTTTGAGCTAGTCTTGCAGATGTTATTGTATTGATCCATTAATACACATTGCAACAAACAGCAGGGAACAAGCCAATAGGACATAAATGGTCTTTTTCTTTTCTCTCCTGGCCATAAACCAGATTATAAATGAAAGCAAAACAGTCATTAAAATAAAATAAGTAAGCATTACAGATGAATACAGCTCTGGAGTTGCGTAATACCATGGGTTTTCATTGACCGGTCCCCATGGATACCCTTCGGTATCATTGTTTATTCCAACAATTACCCATTCTCTCATTGAGATGAAATCAATCAATGCAAAGAACATCGATGCCGGGATTGTTATAAACCAGAAAAGATTTTTCATTTGACCTGATAATTTCTGCTTCCAATATTTATAGAAAAGAAGTGATCTATTCTTTAATGCAAAACCGTATATCCACTTCCGTGTTGCCTTTCACCATGGCATACACCGGGCAGTATTTGTCTTCGGCCAGTGCAATTACTTTGTTCATATCGTCGTCGCTCACGTCGGGCGATTGCAGCCGGATGTCAACCACAATATGCGAAAAGCCCGTCGGATGCTCTTCGCGGCGTGTGCCATGAGATTGTATTTCGCAGCCGCTGATTGTTTTATTCATCCTTCGCAGAAAGGTTAGCACTGCACTGCCGACACACGAAGAAAGGCTCAGCAGCAGGAGTTCAAGCGAGGTGTAGCCTTCATCATCGCCCAAAGGCGCAATATAATCAATGGCCACCGGCGCATTTCCTTCCACCATTCCTTCGAAGCGCAGTTTGTCGTTTACCAGTCTGATACTTGATTGCAGCTCTTTTGACTTGTTCATTTTGTGAGAATTAATGATATGTCTGTACTAATTTTCTGATAAGGCTAAAGTACAGAATTATTTTCTGCTTACAATAATTTTCTGTTCATAAAATTCAAATGTCAGATTCCTGAAATATAATTTACAGCAATCACAGAATATTCGTTGTGGTCTGATATCAGAAAATGCTTATTCCTTCACGGCTTTTACAACAAAATGATCGCCTGAATCCGGCATCAGTTCAATGAAATAAACGCCTGCAGGTCCGGAAATGTCAATTTTATTTTCTGCATTATTGATAAAGTGTCCCGCTGCAACCTGCTGTCCGAGCGTATTTCGGACGATCCAGCGGACATTCGTATTTCCGAAATCTGCCGCCAGGTATATTTTACCATCGGTCGGGTTTGGATATGCAATAATATTTTGAGCAGTTATTTCATTTGAAAGCCCCAGTCCAAGCACGGTTACACAAGCTGATGTATCAACACAGCCATTTTGTGAAATGATGGCAGCATAGGATCCATCGACCGACGGCGTAAATGTTTGATTGGTTTGCCCGCTGATGACACTGTATGCCGCATTGCAGTCAACCCATTGGAAAGTGGCACCGGTAGCGGCGGCTGTGATTTCAGGAAAATTGAAAGTAACCGATGTATCCACGGTTTGAATCGTAAGATTCACGGTTATAATACTGTCGCATCCGCTGGCATTCGGAATGGTATCGTTATAGGAGCCGCTGCTGGTCCACAAATACATTCCGCTTGGAGATGTATATTCAAAGCATCCGATGGCATTGATGGTCGCAAATGAATGATTGCACTGAAGGAGTTTCATAATGTAAACATCGTCCGAGGTTCCGGCATTAAGCACATAGGAATCCGGTTCCGGGTCAAAATCGACATCATTACTAAAGCGCCCGCAGGCATGAATGCTGTTGTCGTTACCAACTGCAAGTGATTTACCGTAATCATTCAGAAAATCTCCATATGCCGTGGCCCACATCAGAGTACCATCGGTATCGGATTTACATATAAAAATATCGGTTGCTCCGGCAGTTGTAAAGCTTGTAATACCCGGGCCTGACTCAAAATCGATGGTTGACGAAAAAGTACCAGTTGTATATATATTACCCGAATTATCGACCGCAATTCCGTAAGATACGTCTTCACCAGGACCTTCGAATTGTGTGACCCAGACAAGATTTCCAGTTGAACTTACTTCGGCGGTAAATACATCGTATGAACCACCCGATGTTAAATTGTGCGTGCTGGCATTGGGGTCGAAATCGGCTACATTGCTGAAAAATCCAGTGATAACAGGGTTTCCGTCATTGTCAAGAATCATGTTGTTGGCCGCATCGACACCAGTTCCGCCAAAACTTTTTGCCCAGACATAATTTCCTGAAGCATCAAGTTTACAGATATATCCATCGCTCAGACCCGCAGAGGTAAGGTTGCTGATGGATGTACCCGGGTCGAAATCGGCTGTGGCGTTATAGCTGCCTGAAATGTACACATGGCCGCCATCTATCGACTGAATGG
>CAZJOL010000095.1:0-9596 GCA_964547605.1 uncultured Bacteroidaceae bacterium
ATACTTCGCAATACAAGCTCACCGGCACACGCATTGAGGAAACTGTGCTTTTTCAGACCATCAAGGAACTGGTGAACAATTCGCTCAAACACTCTCAGGCGACCAATATTGAAATTTTCCTGGAAAGCCACGAAAATCAGGTCAACCTGTTTTTCAAAGACGATGGTGTTGGGTTTGATGTGGATGAAAAACTGAAACAGCCAACAGGTCTGGGATTGAACAACATCATCAATAAAGTGAAGACCATCAACGGCCTTTGTCTCATCAAGAGTGCTCCAGGCGAAGGAATGAATGTGCTGATTACGTTAACTGTAAAACAATAAGAATGGATATCATCCGATTGATAATAGCTGATGATCATGAAATTTTCCGCAAAGGACTGCGGATTATCCTGAATGAGCTCGACGAAGTGAAAGTCATTGCCGAAGCGCAAAACGGCAATGAAGTATTTGAAATCCTGAAACACCAGAAAGCCGATCTGATTCTGATGGACATCCGTATGCCGGTGATGGATGGCATTGAGGCTACCCGCAAAATGACGGAGAAATATCCGGAGGTAAAGGTCATTGCCCTTACAATGTTTGAAGAGATTAGCTATTTCAACCAGATGATCGAAGCAGGCGCGCAGGGATTTCTGCTGAAAAAAACCAACAAGGATGAGCTGCAGCGCGCCATCAACCTGGTGATGGAAGGTGAGAATTATTTTTCCGAAGAATTCATCAGCAACGTGAACCGCAATCAGCGTCCCGCTTCAAGAATTGCCGGCATCGAGCTTACTGATCGCGAACAGGAAGTGTTGGAGCTCATCTGCAAAGGCATGTCGAATGCCGAAATATCGAAATTCCTGGGCGTGAGTGCCCGCACCGTGGATGGACACCGGGCTCACCTGCTCGAAAAAACCGGCGCCAAAAACTCACCGCATTTAGTAATGTTCGCCATCAAGAATGGGTTGATTAAGGCGTAGGAAAGTAAAATTAATCCAGCCACAGTATTTTCAATGATTACCAATATCCGACAAACCAGCATTCAGAGCCATTTCCCATATAGCTCACCTGAGCTGCGCAGAATATTTTCTTTGGACAACTACCGTTACTCATATAACGGGAAAGAACAGGACAATGAAATCAAGGGAACGGGCAACAGCCTTGACTTTGGAGCGAGAATGTATGATAGTCGTTTAGGGCGGTGGCTAAGTACTGACCCAAGAACGGCAAATTACCCAGGAGTATCTCCTTATTGTTTTGTCAATAACACGCCACTTATGGCAATTGATCCAGATGGCGAAAAGGTTTATTACGTAATTTATACTGGAGGTAGCAATGATGCATATGAAGCCGCTATCACAAGGGTGAATGAAATACAGACATCTGAATCATTTGATAAAACCAAAGATGTAGTTGTATTTGCAACAATCACAGATTTAGGAAAATTGGAGGATCTTGCTAAGACATCAACTAAATATTACGAGCAACAAGGATATGGAAAAACAGCTGAAGTTAGTTTTTTTGGTCACCATGGAACAGATGGACCCTCTGGGTCAGAAGAAGCTTCAAAAAATAATTTAGCTGATGTAACTGGTAGCCGAGGTGCGGAAGGAGATCAATTGCAACTTTCACCAACTGGATGGAAAAATATTGACTTTAATTTTGATCCCAATGGAAGTATTGCCGCATTTTATGGCTGTATGTCTTCTGAATTTGCTGAAAAATTCCTTGTATACCAGCCAACCGTAACATACACTGCCGGAATTACAGGAAAAGCTGGCGGTTCATATACTTATCAAGGTGGATTTGATTCACGATGGTTCAATCTCTATGGAAAAGATGTATACATGGTAAGCGAAACAGATGGTCAAGTTGATGCCAGATATGTGTTTGGCCGATCTTCATCAACGCTTGTAGGCCAAAGTTACCAAGATTCAGAAGGCATTAATATTCCTATGCGTCGTCCAGAAGAAGAAATCAATGGAAATGTAACCATAGATGATTCTACAAAGAAACCTACGAACGGATCTGATTAATGAAATCGCAGAGCAGAATGAAGAAAAAATTGAAAGTAACTACTTTTTCCTCAATAATTTTTTTGAGTATTATTCTTTTTGGCGTTTCCTCTTTTGTAACATACTTATTTAGTTACTATCACGAAGGAGACTATTGCAAAATAGGATTCCCATTTATGTATTATTTAGAATTTCAGTCTTATGGAAGTGACTTTAAAAATTTTGGTTGGTTTCCATATGAACTTATTTATGATGGGTTGATTTCAACACTTGCCGCAGCCATGGTCGTTCTTTTTGTTAAGCTCTTTAACAAGCATAAAGATTCAATTTCTCATCAAGAATAACTCTGCACTACAACACCCATGATGCATTTTTAAAAATATTCCCAATATTTCAAAAAGCCGCTCAGCCGAGTGGCTTTTATGCCTGGATGGTTTTCGGAGCTAAGAGCGCCGCGCCAGCATTCACAAACAATTATGCAAACGCGCGCCCAAAGCAAATTCCAATAATAATATTTCATTTTTGGGTCGCCACATCCCGCACCCACAAAGGCCAAACCCCCTGGCGTCCCATTTTTAACATTACGCACACTTTCGGAAAATATTCTATCTTTACTCAACGTTAATTTTTCATGGCAGAAGTTTTCAACCGACATATCAAAAAATGGAACAGCTTTGAATTTTTATTAATCAATTGGTGATAAATGGATTCTCAAATAGAAATATACAAAACAAAAAACGACATTGAAGTCGCAATCACTTTTAAAAAGGAAAGCGTTTGGCTGTCGCAAAAACAGATGGCAGAGCTGTTTGACAAGGACACAGATACAATCGGGCTGCATTTGAAAAACATCTTTAATGAATCGGAACTTGAAGAATCTTCAACTACCGAGTTTTTCTCGGTAGTTCAACAAGAAGGTAATAGAAGTGTAAGAAGAAAAATCAAATATTATAATTTAGATGCAATAATTTCAGTTGGTTATCGGGTTAATTCAATACGTGGGACGCAGTTTCGCCAATGGGCCACTGCCCGGTTAAAGGATTATCTGGTTCAGGGCTATGCCATAAACGAAAAACGACTGCAACAGAAGCAACAGGAAGTGGAATTTCTGAAAACCGGTTTGCGCATTGTGAGCCGTGCCATAGAATATGCCGCCGATGAGCAGGACCAGGAGGTTTTCCGCCAGTTTGCCAGAGGGCTGGCCCTGCTCGACGACTACGATCACGAATCATTGGATAAAAAAGGACATACCCTGAAAGCAACTGTATATCCGGGATTTGATGATTATATGGAACTCATACGTCTTATGTACTCCGAATTTGAATCATCAGTGTTTGCAAAGCCCAAAGATGAAAGTTTTCATAGTTCAATCAATCAGATTAAGCAAAGTTTCAGCGGAGCGGATTTGTACCCAAGCATCGAGGAAAAAGCGGCAAACCTACTCTACCTGATTACAAAAAACCACTCATTTGTTGACGGTAACAAACGCATTGCCGCTGCTTGTTTTCTGCATTTTCTGCAAGAAAACCATGCTTTGCTCAATAGCAAAGGCGACCCAATAATTTCCAATGAAACGCTGGCGACACTCACTCTATATATTGCCAATAGCCGGCCTGAAGAAGACGCGGTTGTAAAACGATTAATCATTAGTGTCCTGAACAGAAATCAATAAGGAAAATAATTTCCTACATTTACTCAACGTTAATTTTTCATGGGCGAAATATCTTTCCATACAATATATTCAGACAATCGCAATTTGTTGGCTCGTGCGGAGAATGGCTCCCAGCGCGGCCTGCAGAGGCGCGAGTGTCACCGTTTCGGATTTCAAGGCCAGGAGGCAAAATGAATGCGGTGATTATTTTCGAAATTCAGCTTAAAGTCTGAAAATTGCGCCATCTGATGAATTGAGTCTTCCCGACATTTTACCGTCAGCCCAATAAGGTCGACAACTCATCATGCTGACGTGGAATCGTAGGAGAGAGAGTGTCATTACCTCCCAACGATTCCGTGTCCGCTCCTCTTCGCAATAAAGACTGGCGGACGCCAAAATGTTGGGTTGAGCGTTGCATCATCTCACGACCTGTCATCTCCGTATCACAATCATTCCCGAAAATCTCCGCAATCACCCCGTTTTTGTACCCCGTAAAAATACCTGTGATGAAAATATTTTTGAGTTTATTTCTACGAATTCGGAGGCTTTATGAGTAAATATTATCCGATGGTGATTTTCATTGAAATGTGAATTAAGCTACAATTTTTAATTGTTTATCAAATAACATGTTTGATAAGGCGTGTGAATATGCTATATTGCAGGTGTTTTTACCCGGATGCTTCTATGTGAAATTTACGCTATAACAGCCCGTACATCGTAACTATTTTTGTTTCGTCAATACAAACAACAATGACACGGGTAATAATAGTCGATAATGAACCAACCTTCCGCAAAGGATTAAAAGCAATCCTTACCAATATAGGTAATGTGGAAGTGGTGGGCGAAGCTTCAAACGGAGAAGAGTTTCTGAAGCTGATCGATGGTACCAGTGCCGACATAGTTTTCATGGATGTAAAAATGCCAATTCTCGACGGCGTTGAGGCCACACGCAAAGCGCGCATGAGTCATCCGGAGATGCACATCATCGGATTCTCATCCTATGAAAACGAGGATTATGTGAACAGAATGGTTGAAGCCGGAGCATGCGGATATCTGACCAAATCGGGCGATAACTATGATTTGCTTTCTCAAATAATAAATAACCCCGAAGCCGGAATTTTTCCCGGCGCCAAGAAGTTTTAACTAACCTCAAAAAAAAACAGTTATGGAAACCAAGAAAATTTTAATCGTAGACGATGACATCGATGTAATCACCATCATCGAGACCATTCTTAAAAAAGAAGGTTACACCGTCATTTCAGCCAATGACAAGAAAGAAGGCATGAAAAAAATCAGGGAAGAAAAACCCGATCTCGCCATTCTTGATGTCATGATGACCACACATTACGAAGGCTTTGAACTGGCCAAAGAAATCACCGACGATGCCGAACTGAGCAAAATGCCGGTTCTGATGCAGACATCGATTGACATTCTGACCACCACCAAGCCCGACGTGCAGGCCATGGCACGCGAATTCCGCAAAAACCCCGGTTTCAAGGATCTGCATGTGATTCTTGTAAAAGACATCAATTCGGGAAAAGCTGGTGTTGATTATCTGTCCGAAGACGGAAGATCAATCTGGTTCCCGGTAGACGGATTTGTAAGAAAACCGGTTGATGCGAAAAAAGTTGTTCCGGAAATCAAACGTATTCTCGGCTAATCACTAAACCAAATAATGTAGCAACACACATGGATATGGAAACGACAATTGACAAAATTCTGGCAAACTACAGCGACAGCGGCCGCGATTCACTCATCCCGCTGTTACAGGAAATTCAGGAAAAGGAAGGATATCTTTCTGAAACTGCCATCGTTAAGACGGGCAAGAAACTAAAAATACCTACGAGTAAAATCTATGGTGTTGCTACATTTTACAATCAATTCCGGTTTGAGCCGGTTGGAAAATACCACGTTATGGTGTGCCGCGGCACTGCCTGTCATGTGTTGGGATCAGCCACCGTTCTGCAGGAACTGGAATCAACCCTGAAAATCAAGGCAGGACAAACCACACGCGACGGACTTTTCAGCATTGAAGTCGTTGCGTGCATTGGTGCATGTGGCCTCGCTCCCGTAATTAACATCAACGGCGAATTCTTTGCCAAGGTGACAACGGAGAAGATTAAGGAAATCATTGAAACTTACCGCGCAAAAGAATAACAGACATGAATAACTCAATCAAGAAATATCTGGAGAACCTTGCCGAGAGCAATGCTAAGGGAATTTCGGTGGCATTGCCCGAAAAGACCGCTGACAGCAAAAAAACCATTGTATTCATTGGTGCAGGCACTTGCGGCCTTGGTGCCGGTGCAGCCAAAACCAAAGCTGCTGTTGAAGAATACTTCAAAAACAACAAAATTGACGGAGAAATTATCGAAGTAGGTTGTATCGGCTTCTGCGCTGTAGAGCCGATTATAGATATTAAACTCCCCGGAAAAAACAGAATCGCCTTTTCTAAAGTAACGGCTGATAAAGTAAACGGAATCCTCGATAATGCCATTGCAGGCAAGGTTGATGCGAATGACGTACTTGGCCAGTTTACAACCGAAGGCCTGAAATCGTGGGATAACATAAAAGACATTAATGAGCATCCGTTTTTTGTAAAACAGAAACGTCTGGTGCTTCGTAACTGCGGTATCATCAATCCTGTCAGCATGGATGAATACATCCAGAATGGCGGTTATGCAGGTCTTATCAAGGCGCTGAAAACTATGACAGGCGAAGAAGTGATTGAAACCATTGAAAAGAGTGGTCTTCGTGGACGCGGCGGCGGAGGATTCCCCACCGGAACCAAATGGAGACTGGCTTACAATACCCCTTCGGATCAGAAATACATGATCTGCAATGCCGATGAAGGTGACCCGGGCGCATTTATGGACCGCGCTGTCATTGAAGGTGACCCGCATCGTCTGCTCGAAGGTCTGGCCATTGGTTCGTATGCAGTTGGCGCTTCGGTTGCGTATATTTACATCCGCGCTGAATACCCGCTGGCCATCGAACGGTTGAAAATCGCCATCAAACAAGCTGAAGAATATGGTCTGCTCGGACACAACATCATGGGTTCGGGATTCGACCTCAAAATAAAAATTAAAATGGGCGCCGGTGCATTTGTTTGCGGCGAAGAAACCGCTCTGATGCACAGTATCGAAGGATACCGCGGTATGCCCAGCCCGCGCCCGCCGTTTCCGGCCGAAAGCGGTTTGTTCGGAAAACCAAGCTGTATCAACAATGTTGAAACATATGCCAACGTTTCCGAAATCCTTCTTAAAGGTGCCGACTGGTTCAGTTCAACCGGTACCGAAAAGAGTAAAGGTACCAAAGTATTTGCTCTTTCAGGAAAAGTAAAAAATACGGGTCTTGTTGAAATTCCGATGGGTACTACCGTTCGCGAAATCATTTTTGACATTGCCGGTGGTATTGCACATGACAAAAAATTCAAATCGGTTCAGATTGGTGGCCCTTCAGGCGGATGTATCACTGAAGAAAATCTGGATATTGAAATCGACTATCAGAATCTGATTGCTGCCGGCGCCATGATGGGATCAGGTGGTTTGGTTGTGATGGACGAAGACACCTGTATGGTTGACATTGCCAAATTCTTTATCGATTTCATTCAGCGCGAAAGCTGCGGAAAATGTATTCCTTGCCGCGAAGGAACGAAACGTATGCTCGAAATTCTTCAGAGCATTACCTCGAAACCAGCTCCTGGCGACAACAATGCAGCACTTGAGCGTTTCCAGGGCGTTTTACAGCTTGAAAAACTGGCTAAAGTTATCAAAGCAACCTCACTTTGTGGACTTGGACAAACGGCTCCCAATCCGGTGTTGAGTACTTTGCGCTTTTTCCGCAATGAGTATGAAGCACATATTTTCGAACGGGTTTGTCCTGCCGGAGTATGTAAAGATCTGCGTAAGTTCAAAATTCTTGTTGATAAATGTACCGGATGTACGGCTTGTACCAAAAAATGTCCGACAGGTGCCATTATCGGAACGAAGAAAAACCCGCATTTCATTCAGGAAGACAAATGTATCGGATGCGGTTCTTGTCACGAAACCTGTAAATTCGAAGCAATTGAAATGTACTAAAAAACCATTGTAATATGAGTCTGACAATCGAAATAAACGGAAATAAATACGAAGCTGCTCAGGGCGAAACCATTCTGACGGTTCTCAACCGCAATGGTATTAAAGTACCGACACTTTGTCACATGAAAGATTTTGTTCCGACAGGTGCATGCCGCATGTGTGTGGTTGAACTTGAAGGAAGCGGAAAGCTGGTAAGTTCATGCTCATTCCCGGTATCTGACGGAATGAAAGTGCTGACACATTCACCCCGCGTTGTTGAAGCTCGCAAAACCATTGTGGAACTGCTGCTTTCAAACCACCCCGATGACTGTCTGTATTGCATACGCAACAGTAATTGCGAATTACAGAGCCTTTCAAAGGAATATCACGTAGTGGATCGTCGTATCCATGGCGTGAAGAACAATCACAAAATGGATCATTCGAGTCTGAGCATTACACGCGACCCAGACAAATGTATTCTCTGCGGCCGTTGCGTACGCGTTTGCGAAGAAACCATGGGTGTTTCCTGTATTGAGTATATCAACCGTGGAAGTAAAACCGTTATTGGTGCTTCGATGAACAAAGGTCTCAATACATCGAGTTGTGTTAACTGCGGACGTTGCGTGATGGTTTGTCCTACCGGCGCATTATCAGAACGCAATCAGACAGCCGAAGTTCAGGCTATGCTGTACCAGACCGCGAAGACAGTTGTTGTACAATATGCTCCTTCCATTTCAGTTTCACTGGCCGAAGAATTCGGAATGAAACCAGGACAGGACATCAATGGTATTCTCAATGCTGCATTGCGTAAAATGGGTTTCAAATATGTTTTTGATACCACATTTGCTGCTGACCTTACCATTATGGAAGAGTCGGCCGAGCTGATTGACCGGATAGTGAAAGGCAAGACCATGCCTATGTTCACCAGCTGCTGCCCGGGATGGATCAAATTCGCCGAAGAGTTTGCACCTGATTTTCTGAGCAATCTCTCGAGCTGCAAATCGCCGCAGCAAATGGCCGGTGCTGTCATTAAAAATTATTTTGCACAGCAGGTCAATCTGAAACCGCAGGATATTATTTCTGTGTCTATCATGCCCTGTACTGCAAAGAAATTCGAAGCACAGCGCGATACCATGGGACGTGAAGGCTACAACGATGTTGATGTTGTACTCACAACCCGCGAACTGATTGAACTTATTCATCTGTATGGAATTGACATGCATCAGATTGAACCCGAACTCACTGACTCTCCGCTTGGAGTGCGCAGTACCGCCGGTAAGATTTTCGGTGCATCTGGTGGTGTGATGGAAGCAGCCTTGCGTACAGCATACAAGAAACTGACAGGAAACGAACTCACCAATTTCAAAATCAATGCAGTTCGTGGTCTGAAAGGACGCAAAGAAGCAAAAATCAAAATCAACGATCTCGAAGTAGGTGTAGCTGTGGTCAGTGGCCTTGCCAATGCCAAAGCGCTTGTTGAAGAAATCAGAAACGGTCGCAAGGACCTTCATTTCATCGAAGTGATGACTTGTCCCGGTGGTTGTATTGCCGGCGGCGGACAGCGCATCGGCATTGATGAGTCAGTGATTGAAGCACGTATGCAGTCGCTGTACGAAATCGATGACAAGGAATCGTTGAAAGTTTCGCATAAGAATCCTGAAATCATCGAGCTTTATGAAAACTTCCTGGGAGAACCTCTGGGACATAAGAGTCATGATTTGTTGCACACGCATTATATCAAACGCGAGGTATTATTGTAGTCGGTGGATAGTTCAGCTAATATAAAGGGAAAGAAAATTGGCAATCTGATTAATAACGAGCTTGTGTACACGGTCAAAGACCGGTGCAGGGTTTGTTATACCTGTGTCAGAGAGTGCCCTGTGAA
>CAZJOL010000096.1:0-9536 GCA_964547605.1 uncultured Bacteroidaceae bacterium
CCGAAGCTTGTCACGTTTCACGTGAGGCATACGGGCTATTAATATTTATCGCCTATCGGCGAATCATTATAGAACTTCACGTAAAACGTGACAGGTCGTAGCTTTCTTTGACGCCTTCACGTAAAACCACGTGGAACGTGGCAAGCTGTGACACGGTCGGCCACTAAACCACTAAACCTCTAAACCACTAAACCTCTAAACCTTTAAACCAAATCATCACTTTTATTGCATCTCGAATTTCCACATTCGCCCCGCTGACAGCGGGATAAACTCCGCGACACATCGACGAAGTCTCACATGTTCACATTTTTAAAGGTTTAACGAATTCAAATTTTAAAATATGTAACTTCGCATGTTATTTTAAGAAAAGAGACATGGAAAACAACCGGCTTGACAATATTTTTGATGCCCCGGGCTGGGACAAAACAAAGGAATACTACGAAACCCTCGTTGAAAAACCCGGATTCCGTGTTGAGAAAATCATGTCGGCCGGACATACTTCTCCTGCCGATGGCTGGTTCGACCAGAATGAAAACGAAACCGTTGTGCTGCTTAAAGGTGATGCCATCATTGAATTTGATAATGGCCGCCGCGTTGAAATGATTGAAGGGGATATGCTTACCATTCTTGCTCACGAGCGTCACAAAGTGGCCTTTACCTCTGTCGAGCCGCCCTGCACCTGGATTGCGGTGTTCTGGAGCTGAGATTCAGCAATCAGCAGTCAGCAATCAGTAGTCAGTCAGGTCAAGTTCAAGGTCGATGTCAAGGTTAAGCAGCTTTCAGTCCGCCTAAGACCTACAGCCTAATGCCTGACGCCTAATGCCTAACGCCTAATACCTAATCTCACATTCCCACATAGGCGAAGCCTCACATTTTCACTTCAGCACATTATTATTGTATATTTGCATTCATGTGCGGTATCAGCGGAATATTTTCAAACGACCCGGACTTGCGGCAACGCATTGGTGCCATGAATGATGCTCTGCTGCATCGCGGGCCCGATGCGGGTGCGGTGTGGGCCGAAGGTCCTGTGGCACTTGGGCATCGCAGACTGTCCATCATCGATGTGTCCGAAGCGGCGCATCAGCCCATGGTTTCGGCGTGTGGCCGCTATGTGATTGCTTTCAATGGCGAAGTGTATAATTTCAGACAACTCGCTGAAAAACTAAGAGCAGACTTTCCGGAAACCTACGGCCGCAGCGGATTCCGTACACAATCGGACACGGAAGTTGTGCTGGAATTGTTTGCTGCCTATGGCCCCGTTTCTGTGAAATTGCTGAATGGCATGTTTGCCTATGCAGTCTATGACAGGCAGGAAGCGAAGCTGTTTTTATTCCGTGACCGTGTTGGTATCAAGCCTTTGTTTTATTCGCTGCAGAAAACAAATTTGTGTTTTGCCTCCGAATTACGGAGTCTGATGAAGGCGTTGTCATTGAAGTCGCTGAATACAAGCGGGCTTCCGCTATATATGCATCTTGGATATTTTCCTGAGCCGCATACTGTTATCAATGAAGCGAAAAAATTTCCGGCCGCGCATTATGGCGTCTGGAACGGCGTTGAGCTTTCTCTGACAAAATACTGGACCCCTGCGGAATTTACGGGAAACACTGAAAAAATTTCTTTTTCAGAAGCTACAACCCGCTTTAAATCTTTGCTTGAAGAAGCTGTTGCCGATTCGCTCATCAGCGATGTTCCGCTTGGAGTGTTTCTGAGCGGAGGCATCGACAGCAGTCTGGTGGCTTCTGTCGCGGCTTCAAAAGCAACAGGGAAAATTAAAACTTTTACTGTTTCATCGCCCGATGCTTTGCACAATGAAAGTGCCTATGCCCGCAAAATCGCACAGCATCTGGATTCTGAGCACTACGAAATGGCGGCCGACGAAAAAGCAATGCTTGATCTTGCACAACCGTTGCTGGAACAAATGGACGAACCGCTGGCCGATTCTTCATTTTTTCCCGTGTACATCATTTCGAAATTTGCACGTCAGCATGTGACAGTAGCGCTTGGGGGTGATGGGGGCGATGAGCTTTTTCAGGGCTATGGCTCCTATGTGTGGGCAAAACGCCTGAGCAATTTCTGGGTTCAGATGGGATCGCCCATGGCTCGTTTACAGCTGCGCAGCAAACGACATTATCAGTTCTTTCACTCTGCACTGAAGAAACACTTCAAGTCAAATATTTTTTCAATCGAACAGAATCTGTTTCCGAGCTGGGAGCTTGATGCACTTAAAATGTCGATTCCGGAACTTTTTCCGGAGCCGGACAGTGCATATCTGAATCTCTCTCCTGCAGCATCTCAGGCTTTTTTCGACCTTACACATTATTTAAAAGATGATCTTCTGGTCAAAGTGGATCGGGCTTCCATGCTTACAAGTCTTGAAGTACGGCCGCCACTTCTCGATCATCGCCTTATTGAAGCATCGCTTCAGTTGCCGATGGAATTCAAAACAAAAAAAGGAAACACCAAATTGTTATTGAAGGAAATTCTGGCGCAATATGTACCTCGTGAACTTTTCGAAAGGCCGAAAAAAGGTTTTTCTGTTCCCATGCAGCGCTGGCTGAAAACCGATTTGTCTTTTCTGCCTGAGAAATATCTGGAACAACCGGGCTTGCGTTTGTTTGATGCCGTTCCGAAATGTTTTGTGCAGAACGTTGTCAAAAAGTACAAATCCGGAAAGGCAGACTGGTTCTACAACCGCGTGTGGTCGCTCACAGTGCTGAGCCATTATCTGGAGCAGCATGGCGACATTGACATCCCGAAACAATGAAAGTCGTAGTTGTTATTGAAACAAATCCATGAAAGTAATTTATATAAGCTACGACGGAATGTGCGATCCGGTGGGCGCCTCTCAGGTGCTTCCGTATCTGGCTGAACTATCAAGGAAAGACGTTGAATATTTTCTGATCAGTTTTGAAAAACCTGAAAAGTTTGAATCCGGGGAATCCTCTGTCAGAGCGCAAATTGATGGACTACCCATTCAGTGGTTTCCGCTTCGTTATACCAAAAATCCACCGGTGATTTCCACCATGCTCGATCTGCGTAAAATGAAAAAATTGTGCAGAAAGATCTGTGATGAAAACAAGATTGATTTCATTCATGCACGCAGTTATATTTCTGCACTGGCAGCAATGAATATGCGGCGAAGAAAAGCAATCCCTTTCATTTTCGATATGCGCGGATTCTGGGCCGACGAGCGGATCGATGGCGGAATCTGGAGTTTGCGGAATCCTGTATTTAAAATCATTTATCGTTTTTTCAAAAAGAAGGAAAAGCAATTGTTACGGGAATCCGCGGCTGTTGTTTCGCTTACACATGCTGCAAAAGAATTCATGATCGATCAGTGGAATGTTTCAGAACATAAAATTCATGTTATACCATGTGCCGCTGATTATTCACATTTCGCGGAGCAGGATAAAACCGTTGTTGATGAATTCAGATTGAAACATTATGTGCCGGTTGTGTCCGGAAAAACACTCATCTACATTGGATCTACCGGCACCTGGTATATGCTGAAGGAGATGTTTAATTTTTATTCTGTATTCAGAAAACATTTTCCGGGTTCGCGTTTTTTGTTGTGCATCAATGAAACGAATTCAATGGTTGAAGAAATGAAACTGCAGTTCCAGGATGAGATTGCAGTTCTGCAGCGGATTCCCCGCAACGAAATGCCGCTGGTTCTTTCGCTGGCCGATTACAGCATCATGTTTATCAAACCGGCCTTCAGCAAAATGGCATCATCGCCTATAAAGCTTGGGGAATCGCTGGCCATGGGTGTGCCGGTAATCTGTAATGCGGGTGTTGGTGATATGGGGACCATTGAACAGGAAGGCTTCGGAGTCGTTGTGAAAAGTACTGTTGAAGAGGAATACATACATGCCTGTGAGCGGCTTGCTGCAATGACTTTCAGTGTTTCCGGAATTCGTTTGCAGTCAGAGATGGCCTATGATCTGAACAGGAATGTGGCAAAATACCGGATGGTTTACAACGAATTCCGAAGCTGATAAATATCAGTAGCCTGACGCCGCTGCATTCTGCTATTTTCTTATAAGTTTTGTATCTTTGCACTATGAAAATGATGCGCAGTGCTTTGGTAATGATGCTTATCCCGTTGATGGTTCTGTCAACCGGCGGCTTCAATATTTTCAAGCATATGTGCCATGAAACCGGCGAAACGCTTGTTTCGTTTCAGTCACCGGAATCGTGTGAACATGAATCAGGCGAACATCACGAGGGTTGCCAGGCGGCCTGCTGCAGTCATATGGCGGCCACACATTCCTGCTGCGAAAACAATCATGTGTTCATACGTACCATAGACAATATTTCCAACTATGACGATCGTCCTGTAATTGATGCATCGCATGAACTTTCACATTCAATAACAACTATTTTATATGTTGATCCGGAATCAAAAATACCGGAAGAATATTTGTTTACCGATTATGTGTCACCGCCTGAACACACAGGCAAATTCACTGTTGTAAAGCTTAATACTTTAAAAATTGATTGTTGTTTACTTGTGTGAGAAAAACATAAGTAAAACGACAAAATCAATTTTAATGAGAAAAACATTTTTAATAATCATGGCATTGGCCATGATATCCGCTACGGGATATGCGCAGCTATCCGGCGTAGTTTATGGTGAGGGTCCGGCCGGAAACAAAACGCTTCTTCCGGCGGCCAATGTGTACTGGTCCGACAGACAACTGGGTGTTGTGACAGACATGCAGGGAAAATTTTCGATTGCTGAGCCGCCTGCCGGTATCGGCATTATCGTTTCCTATGTCGGATATGAAAGCGACACGCTGCTTGATTTCAGCAATAAAAATGTTGAAATTATTTTGAAAGAAAGCAATATTCTGAATCAGGTCGACATTGTCGAAAACGGCTCCGGATCGCACCTTGACAGAATGGATCCATTGTGGAAGCAGGAAATCGGCAGCGGCGAGCTGGCACGTGCGGCATGCTGCAATCTGTCGGAAAGTTTTGAAACAAACGCTTCGGTCGATGTGAATTATACCGACGCCGTCAGTGGTGCAAAACAGATTCAGCTGCTTGGCCTGAACGGCGTTTACAGCCAGCTTATGATTGAGAACATTCCTTTCATGCGCGGCCTTGGATCAGCATTTGGGCTTGAATACATTCCGGGCACATGGATGAACTCCATTTCCATTTCGAAAGGAACATCGGCTGTAATCAACGGCTACGAGAGTATTACAGGGCAGATCAATGCTGAGTTTAAAAAGCCGGAAGCCAAGGAGAAATTTTTCTTCAATTATTATCTCAATGATGCAGGCCGGCATGAATTCAACATCAATGCGGCTGCCGATCTGAATAAAAAGGTAAGCACCATTTTGATGGGCCATTTTTCGTTCAATGAAACCGAGATTGATCACAACAAGGATGGTTTTGTTGATATGAATACCGGTCGTCAGTTCAATGCTGCCAACTTCTGGCAGTACATCAGTCCGAAAGGACTCGAAATGCGATGGGGTGTTCGCCTGCTCGATGAAACCCGCTCCGGTGGCCAGATTACAGGCAGCCCATATTTTGTTGTTTCTCCGGAAGGACTCTGGAAATCCGAAATCTCGAACAGAAGAGGAGAAGCATTTGTAAAGACCGGTTATATTTTTAAAAATAAACCGGGAACCAGTTTTGGTTTCATCAATTCATTCTCTGTTCACGAACTGGATATGTTGTTTGGAAACAAGACCTACAGCGGGCTTCAGAAATCGTTTTATTCGAATTTTATTTTCCATTCCGATTTCAAAGACACGAAGCATCAGTATGATGCAGGGTTCAATTTCATCTATGACAATGTGACGGAGACGCTGACCGACAGCTCCTGGAACACTGAAGAAATGGTACCGGGTGTGTTTTTCCAGTACACTTATACATTTCCTGAGAAAATCACTGTGATGGCCGGCTTGCGCGAAGATTACAACAATCGTTTCGGATTTCTCACCACTCCGCGTCTGCATGTGAAATATCATATCAATGAGAAAACAACACTGCGTGCTTCGGCCGGAATGGGATACCGCTCGCCATATGTGATTCCTGAGAATATTTCGTTGCTGACTTCGTCGCGCGGGCTGGTATTTCTGAATGAGCCGGAGCTTGAAGAAGCATTGAATTATGGTGCTACTTTGATCCGCTACTTTGATGTGCTGGGCAAGGAATTGATGGTGTCGCTCGAATATTTCAAAACCGATTTTCAGCATCAGATGCTGGTCGATATGGAAAGTGATACTTCGAATATTTTTGTGTACAGTCTCAACGGGAAGTCATATTCGCATAATGCACAGGTGGAGATTTCATACCCTGTTCTGAAACATCTGGAAATCCGTGCAGCCCTTCGTTACAACGATGTTCAGCAATCGCTCCGCAACGGAGAGCTTGAGCAGAAGCCGCTTGTGAGCAATTACAAGGGTTTGGTGACATTGGCATTTGCAAGCAATATGAAACGCTGGCAGGCAGATGCAACGGCCCAGTTCATCGGAAAGTCGCGACTGCCCGACCGGAGCCTGTTCCCTGTGCCTTATCAGCTTGAAGAGTATTCGCCAGAGCATTTTATCTTACATTTGCAGCTGGCACGTAATTTCAAACGCTGGACGATTTATGCAGGTGCAGAGAATGTGACCAATTTCAAACAGCATCATCCGATTATTTCTGCTGATAAGCCGTACAGCCCTTATTTCGACAGCAGTGTCATCTGGGGTCCTGTGATGGGAAGAAAAATTTACGCGGGTGTGAAGATCAAAATCAACAAAAAAGACTAACAATGAAAACAACAATTGAAATAGAAAACCTGAAATGCCATGGTTGTGCAAACACAATCATGAAAAGCATTTCTGCAATGGATGGCGTGGCCGATGTTCAGGTGAATCATGAAACATCGGAAGTCACCATTTTTTACTCGGGTGAGACCGACCGCACTGACGAGTTTGCTCAGAAACTGAAAACGCTCGGATATCCGAGGGTTGGCGAAAACTCAACAGGACGTGTTGTGAAATCATACATCAGTTGCGCAATAGGTCGCATGGATTCAGGAAAGAAAAATTAAACAAAAAAGGAGGATAAATGAAAACACGCATTTTTGCAATGGTTGCGGCAGCCCTGTTTGTATTGCCGATGATTACTTTTGGTCAGACCGAAACGAAGGAAAAACCAAAGAAAGTTGAAGAGATTAAAATTCAGACAAATCTGCATTGCGGTTCCTGCAAAGAAAAAATCGAAGCGGAACTGGCAACAGTCAAAGGAGTGAAAGAAGCCGTGGCAGATGTTGACACGAAAGTTGTGACAGTAAAATTCAGCCCAAAGAAAACCAGCGCTGATGTAATTGTTGAGCGTATTCAGAAGCTCGGCTATCAGGCCAAGACCATCGGTGGATGTTGCCCCGGACATGGCTCTGGCAGCGGATGCTCTGGCGCAGGCAAGACGGAAACCGGTGGTTGCAAAGGCAGCGGAAGCGGCTCGGGCAGTGGTTCTGGCACTGGCTGTGGCGGAAAACACTAATTCAAAAAACAGAATCAGAATAAAGCGGCGTTCCGGATTTCCGGGCGCCGTTTTATTTTTGATGCAAAAGATATTGGTCACGCGTCAACGTAAAACGCTGCAAGCCGGAGACGAGCGCCCAGTCTGATTTTTGCCACGAAGGCGCCAGGGCTCCAATGATTTAAGCTTTCCGATTTGAGATATGTGATTTTTGATCGGAATATCGAATGTACCCAGAATCATAACGTCACCTTTATAAACTTTAAAAACTTTTTGAACTTTCTACTTCAGAGTTCCCGGTCGCCGTCTGTGATTCAGCTTATGCTACTGTGTCGGGGTATCTCCAAAAAAGAGATTCAGACCGCAATATTTTTCCGGAGCGCTTTTCTTTTTTTGATGATCATGATCATTGCAACGATATATGCAATAATGAAAGCCAGCGTTCCGCCACCAAAGGCGTAGATGTTTTCTGTTCTGAAATTGTAAACAATCAGATAGGTCATCATAGCCAGCAAAATCAGATTGGGAATAACATAAAGTACAAATCCCCACGGCTTTCCACGGAACATAATGAATGATCCAAACCATTTCATGATGATGAGAAGGCAGAGTATCGCGACCGCTGAATAATACTGAGCTGGAGTGATTGCCTTTGAAAACATGGCAAGGGAATTTTTGACATCCTCGCTCAGAATCATGGAGTCAATTACAAGATACAATCCTGCAATGGTGGCCAGCGAGGTGAGAACAAACAGCACAATCATGTAAACCGAAGGTTTGAATTTTATTGCCATGTTTTTAGATTTTAGGTTTCAAAGCTAAACAAAAAAATCAAAAAAAAACCGCCTTTGTGAGGCAGTTTTTTCAAAGAATTACATCGTCGGCTGAGCTGGAGCTGCAGGCGGGTTGTACTGAGCAGATCCATTATTAAGAATTAAAAGTTACCGCCTATGTAAAATTAAACAGTTTGTTCTTTAGGATTCGGGCCATACTGATTTTCACCCGGAACGCTATCAGTTGCTAAAAGAACGATAAGCCAAATTGCTCCAACAATTGGAATTAAAGAAATTAAAACCATCCAGCCACTTTTGCTAATGTCATGAAGTCTTCTTACAGCAACTGCGAGTCCAGGAATTAATAAAGCCAGAGAGTACAGCAAGTATAATGGACCATAGCCAATTTCTTTGAATGTAATTCCCAAAGCCCTGTCTAAAAACATTATTATTACTCCAAAAATAATATTGAATAGAACAAACATCCAATATTCTTTTCTTCTTGCTCTTCCGCTAAAATCAGCGTACTGTTTTAAAACTTTTAAAAACCATTGCATAATTCAAATTTTTTGTTGCTTCTTACTCATATGGCTTTTCAGTGCCGCCCCGTTTTTTTAAGTGGTAGCTGGCTCCACTCCTGACTTATTTGCTACTTAATCACAATAGCATTTGTTTAGGTTAGACTTTTTATGTAGTTCAAAAATTGAACCCTCTGGAGAAATTCATATTACTGTAATTCAGACCAACGGCAAGGGCAATGATGATAGCAATGACCATGAGGGCCAAACTGACAATCATCAGAATGCCGCTGGTGAGAAAAAAGTTTTTCACTTGTTTGTGATAGTCGGCCAGATCTGATTGTGAACCGGTCATCAGAAATGATTTTGCACGGTTTGCACCATTAATAAGAAACAGTCCGAGTATAAACGGAATCCAGGCAACGATTATTCCCACACCAAAAGAGACGATTGTGGTCAGGGCAGCATAAATGATAAAGAAAACACCCATAAACATCATCCAGCCCCGGGTTTTGGCAATGTGGTCGTTGATTACGTTTTCCCACGTCATTTGTGGCTGTTGCGGTGGATAATAGTTCTGCTGCTGATTCGGATCCTGATAATAGTTGGGTTGCTGTTCCATAATTATTTATGTTGGTAGAACAAATATATAATAAATTTTATAGGTTTAACAACTTTCCTTATTTGTTAAATAGATTTTAGGAAAAAAATATTAGGTTGGGCGTAGTCTACATTAGAAAAACAGTTGAGGCTG
>CAZJOL010000097.1:0-9509 GCA_964547605.1 uncultured Bacteroidaceae bacterium
GTTACTGTGAACCACCTTCGGCTGCGGAGGTGGTTTTTTTATACGCAGAGAATTTCTCGCGGAGACCGCGGAGACGCAATATTTAAATTATCCCACCAAAGAATGACAAGTTTGCAAAAATCAATTCGTGCATTCTGACAGAAAAGGAACAAATAAAAAAGAACAAGAAAGTGGATTAACTTCACACTTCCTTGTTCAGTGTTCAGAGTTCACTATTCCTTCATACTCAGATACCGCTCAGCCTCGATGGCGGCCATGCAGCCCGAACCGGCAGCAGTAATGGCCTGGCGGTAGTGCAGATCCTGAACATCGCCGGCGGCAAAAACACCCGGAATATTGGTCTGCGTGGTACCCGGAATGGTTTTGATGTAGCCGTTGTCGTGCAGTTCAACCTGACCAACGAAAATATCGGTGTTGGGTTTGTGCCCGATGGCAATGAATACGCCATCGACAGGAATGGTGCGGTCTTCGCCGGTTTTGGTATCGGTAACGATAATGCCGTTGACCGCTTTTGCAAAGCCTTTGGACTCGCCGATAATTTCCTTCGGAATGGCATTCCAGACCATTTCAATATTCGGAGTCTTGAACACCTTTTGCTGCATGGCTTTCGAGGCACGCAGCTCGTCGCGGCGATGAATCAGATATACTTTAGAGCAAAGATTCGACAAATAGGCTGCTTCTTCGGTGGCGGTATCCCCTCCTCCGATGACGGCAACGGTCTTACCCTTATAGAAAAAACCGTCGCAGGTGGCACAGGCCGATACGCCATAGCCGTTGTATTCCTGCTCACTCGGCATACCAAGCCAGCGTGCCGATGCACCGGTAGCAATGATGACCGTTTCGGCTTCAATTTCTTTTCCACTGTCATCGGTAAGGATATAAGGACTTTGCGAAAAATCGACCTTATCAATAAATCCAAAACGGATTTCAGTGCCAAATCGCTCTGCCTGTTTTTTCAGGTCTTCCATCAATACAGGTCCGGTCACACCTTGCGGATAGCCCGGGAAATTCTCGACTTCGGTTGTAATTGTCAATTGTCCGCCGGGCTGCATGCCTTCATACAGAAGCGGTTTCAGATCAGCTCTGGATGTATAAATGGCTGCTGTGTATCCAGCAGGGCCTGAGCCGATTATAACACATTTTCTTTTTTCTCTCTCGTTCATTTTATCTTGTTTTATTGAATCACAATCGTGTCGCAAATACTGCCATAGCCACCGAAAACACCCAACGCACCTTCGACGGTATGCCTGATGGTCACAGGATTTGTAAAAGGATTTCCGCCGGCCATGACATCTTCTTCAAGTGTTCGCCAGAAATCATAGTGAGCTTTATTGATGGTCGAAAGCTTGACAATTACAGAGTCTCCTCTTTTATAGCTGCCAAATTCAGGATCTTCAAACAATTCCTCATCCTCGTAATTCAGTTCTCCACGCGTGATTTCATATTCAAAGGTGAGTCCGTTGAAATATAGATCATCGTAAATGCTCTCCATTACAGGGATGAAATTGTAATCGCGGCCAAGTCTCTTTGAAAAAATGCGGTAATAATTTTTCTCATTGCCATTATCGGTTATCATAGCATGTATATAACCAAGCGAGTCGCCGGTACCAGACTCGGCTTCCCACCACAGCGAATCAAAGCCTACAAGTGTTGGAATGTCCGTATTACCCGTAATCACTTCTCCTACCGCTTCGATATACAGTGAATACTGCCCATGTTCTACGCCCTTGAATTTTGAACCTTTGTAATAGAAAATCGGCCAGGCGCCCTTCAGATATGCATCGAAATCAAACTGAGGTTGAAGAGTGTCGTTCACAAAACCATCCGAAACGATAACCAGTGCGTCTGTGATAAAAAGCGAGTCCATCAGAAAATTTGTATCGATTGGCGCAAAATAGCTGCTGTTGCGGGTTACAATGACTACCGGGTACTCACCGTTTTCAATCCATCCTTCCACAACGAGCTTTGCATCGGGCTGAGGCAGATCAATATCAAGTTCCTTTTCGCACGAAGCAAAAAAGGAAAGGGCGATTATAATGAACAAAAACTTTTTCATGACTCAGAATTTAAAATTCCATGTGATTGAAGGAAGGATTGAAAAAATGGAGACCTGCTTTGCAGTAACAGAGGCGCTTCCGGCAAGGATGTCGCCCTCGACATCGAAATAAATGAAGTACGGATTTTTACGATTGTACAAATTGTAAATCGAAAAATTCCAGCTTTCCTCAATCTTTCTAGTTTTTTTCTTGCTTTTGGGATACCAGGTCAGACTCAGGTCGGCACGATGATAAGCAGGCATACGGAACCCATTTCTGGGGCCGTATTCGCTCACAACGTTTCCACCGATAATATAGCGTGAAACAGGCATGGTTGCGCAGTTTCCGGTGGCATATACCCAAACTCCTGAAATAGTAAGTTTTTCCGTCAACTGATGAGTAACAACAACTGAAATGTCGTGACGACGGTCATATTTGGCCGGAAACATTTCGCCGTTGTTGATATCATCAAATTGTCTTGTGCTGCGGGCAAGCGTGTATCCGATCCATCCCGTTGTGGTACCGAACTTTTTATTGACAAAAAACTCAATCCCGTATGCAGTGCCGGTTCCAAAGACAAAATTGTTGTCTGTATTATTATTTATATTGTCTTCGATCAGAGCTCCTTCGGCATATTCAATCTGGTTTTTCATCTGCTTGTAATACACTTCGACGCTGCCTTCGATCATGTTGTCGTCAAAATTGCGGTAATAGCCAAGCGAATACTGAGTGCCAAACTGTGGTTTAACAATTTCAGTACTGGGAAACCAGATGTCTGTCGGCATGCTCACCGTTGTTGGTGAAGCCAGATGAATGTACTGATAGTTCTGCGTGAACGAAGCTTTGAGTGAACTCTTTGAATTCAGCGTATAGCGCATACTTGCCCGTGGCTCAAGATGCCAGTAGGGTTTCACAAGTTCTCCATTGCCATACTTAATGGTATCGATAACCTGGCTTGTGATGGAGTCTTTGATGTAGCGGTCAAACGGCCCGACATGCGCAAAAAAGCTTCCACGGAGACCTACATTGAATTTCAGTTTTTTGCCAATACTGAATTCATCATTCACATAAACAGAAGCCTCGTGCGAATAAAGTTTTACTGCGTCGCCGACAATCAGGTCCACTTCGCCTGAGCGGGCCGAAGCGTTGTTTGGAGTGAATACATGGAATATGTAATCAGCACCGAATTTCAGTACATGACTCGAAGCCGGAAGATAAGTGAAATCAAGCCGGCCATTATAGTCATTCACACCCGACAACAGACTGATATCGTACATGTCCATCGTGGTGCCGAATTCGAAGCGGTAATCACTGAAAATAAAAGATGCGTTTGAAAAAAGTTTCTGGCTGAACAAGTGATTCCATCTTGCAGTTATCGTGGCGTTGCCCCAGTACATTTTCATTTTCAGATCATCATCCTCAATATCCATGTTGAAAAGGTCGCGGCCAAAATAGGCACTGGCAAAAATGCGGTCTTTATCACTGATTTTATAATTGATTTTTGCGTTGAGGTCATAGAAATAATACCCGGTATGCTTGAAGTCACTGGTTTTACGAATAAAAGGCCGCATGACCAGATCCGCATATGTCCGCCTACCACTGATAATAAAAGAAGATGTATCCTTTTTAAGTGGGCCCTGAACAGTAAGTCTCGACGATATTAATCCAAGTCCGCCATCCACCTGATATTTTTTCATATTACCGTCTTTCATGCTGATGTCAAGCACAGAAGCGAGGCGACCGCCATAATTGGCAGGCATGCCCGATTTTGTCAGTTCGATATGCTGCAACGCATCGGCATTGAAAACGCTGAAAAATCCAAAGAGGTGGCTGGCATTGTACACAACCGCTTCGTCAAGCAAAACCAGATTCTGATCAGGACCACCACCTCTGACATAAAAGGCGCTGTTACCTTCTCCGCCCGACTGAACACCCGGTGTAAGAGTAATGGTTTTCAATACATCCACTTCACCGAATAAAACAGGAATGGATTTGATTTTCTCAACAGGAATATCAAAAGTCCCCATTTCTGTATTTTGCAGATTTTCATCAGGCCTGTCGCCGGTAATGACGACTTCTTTTGTTGTTATCATATTCGAAGCCAGCTCGATATCCATCACGATGTTTCTGTTGAGTGTGATGCTTTTTCTGAATTCCTTATATCCGATAAAAGAACTGACCAAAGTGTAATTACCGGCATCGGCCGTAATTGAATAAAAACCATAGGTATTGGTGGTGCCGCCTTTCATCAGCTCCTTCAGATAAACGCTGGCTCCAATTAACGATTCTCCGGTGGCAGAGTCTTTCACGTGGCCGCTGATGGTATATTTCTGGGCGTTCACAGCAAATGCAAACAGCAGCAGAATCAAAACAATGGATGGTCTCATACAAAAAAGTTGGTGGGCGTTGTCATTAATTATGCCATGCAAAATAACTGACAAATAGACATATTATTACCTGAAAAAGTTACATTTTGTCGAAAAAAAAGATTTGTTGGAATTTTTAAGAAAGAAGAATGTTAACCCTCGAAGGGTTTCAAACCCTTCGAGGGTTGTGAACAAAAACAGGTTGTCATTGCTGACAACCTGTCTGTCGGAGCGGTCCGACTCGAACGGACGACCACTTGGCCCCCAGCCAAGTACGCTAACCAACTGCGCTACGCCCCGATTTGAGAGCGCAAAGATACAAAAAAAACAAAATTAGCCTTCAATTATTTCATTGACCTGAATTTTTCATCATTATAGTTGATCTTTAGGTTTTAAACAATATATGCTTTCAAAGCCAAACTGCGTTGTGCTACAATAAATCAAAACATTTAAATTCCCTCGTATTTCTCTGTTAAATCTGAATTTATCCATGATCAAACATGCTTGGTCTGTTTAAGGATTCAACATCATTTTCATAAATGATTTATTTATACTTTTGAATCTTATTTCATCAAAATATGACAGAGACATTTATTCCGGATTCTGTTATGCCGTCGGATTTCAACGGCTACATGCAAATGACCATCAGAAATAATTTCAACCTGAAAGCACTTTCGGATTACGATGGTGATACCTGGACCTTTGGCCAGATCGGAACTGAAATAGCCATGCTACATGAAGGCTTTAAGGCCATCGGCATTAAAGAAGGTGATAAAATTGCCCTGATTGGAAAAAATTCGGCAAACTGGTGTAAAATTTATCTGGCGACCATTACCTATGGAGCTGTCATCGTACCCATTCTGCCCGATTTCAGACCTGCCGACATGCACACCATTGTGAACCACAGCGATTCGGTTTTGCTGTTTGCCGAAGAATCTGTCTTTAAAACGCTGGATCTGAATGAAATGCCGGCCATTCCTATGGCTCTTCGCGTTCGGGACTTCTCTGTCCTCAATGCCTCAGATCAGACAAAAGCAGATCGCTTTGAACAAATTATAGAACAATTCAAAATATCGCATCCTGACGGTATTCAGCCTGAGAATGTAAATTATCGCCACCAGACACCGGATGAATTAATTGTAATCAGTTATACATCCGGAACGACAGGTTTTTCTAAAGGTGTGATGCTGCCGCAACGCAGTTTGCTGGGTAACATCGAATTCGCACGTAAATTTATGCCAATGGATCCCGGCGAACGCATTCTGTCTTTCCTGCCTCTGGCCCATGCTTTCGGCTGTCTGGTCGAATTCGTTTTCCCTTTTACGCTGGGGTGTCATATCACCTTTCTGACAAAAACTCCAGCTCCGTCAACAATAACTGAGGCCTTCGGAAAAGTAAAGCCCAATCTGATCCCTTCAGTACCGTTGGTGATTGAAAAAATATACAACGGGAAACTGCGCCCGGTAGTTTCAAAACCAGCAATGAAAATTCTGCTGGCCATTCCCGGAATCCGCCGCATTCTGCTCAACAAAATCAAAGCAAAGCTTACCGAAACTTTAGGTGGAGAATTTCGCGAACTGGTCATTGGCGGAGCTTCTTTCAATCCGGAGGCTGAGAAATTTTTCCGCCAATTGCGTTTGCCGTTTACTGTTGGCTATGGCATGACTGAATGTGGGCCACTGATTTCATATCGCGGCTGGAGAACAACTGTATTTCAGGGCTGCGGTAAAATTGTGGAGCAACTTACGCTAAAGATCGCCTCGCCGGATCCTGAAAATATCAGCGGTGAAATTATGGTGAAAGGTGGCAATGTAATGCTGGGATATTATAAAAATCCTGAAGCAACCAAAGCCATGATCGATGATGACGGATGGCTGCACACAGGCGATATAGGCACAGTTGACAAAAACGGAAATATTTTTATCCGCGGCCGCATGAAAAACATGATTCTGAGCGCATCCGGACAGAATATTTATCCTGAAGAGATTGAAGCCGTACTTGCAAATTTTCGTTTGTTTCTCGAAGTACTTATTGTGGAAAGAAAAAACAAACCTGTAGCGCTCATTGTCCCGGATGCTGATTACATGAAAAAACATGGAATTACTGAAGAGCAATTACCTCACAAAATAAAAGAGATTATCAAAGAAGCAAATCATCACCTGGCATCCTATATGCGGGTTGCCGACTTCGAAATCATGAAAGAGGAATTCGAAAAAACGCCGAAGAAAAGCATTAAGCGGTTTAAGTATCAGTGAAAATACGAGATACGAGATCAGAAATACAAACATATGTGGCGCTTCGCCGATGTGGCGCCTCGCGTGAAACCCGGCAAGCTGTGACAAGCTGTTTTACGTGATACCACATGCATTAAAGTCACCTTTCTACTTAAGGACTTTCCACTCGCAAAGCGTTGCGCATTGTGCGTTGTGTTTCAACGTATTAGCATATTAGCGCATTTAGTTGTACTTTTGCACCCTCAAAGTAAAATCAAAAAAACTAAAAACATGAAATTACTGGAAGGCAAAACCGCCATCATCACAGGAGCTGCAAGAGGAATCGGAAAAGCCATTGCTCAGACCTATGCCGAAAACGGTGCAAACGTAATTATAACTGACCTGGCTGTGAACGAAGAAACACAGCAGTTTGTTGAAGAACTGAAAAAACTCGGAGTCAAAGCAAAAGCTTATGCCAGCAATGCTTCTGTATTTGAAGATTGCGAAAAGCTGATTGCCGATGTAACAACCGAATTTCCGGTCATCGACATTCTGGTGAACAATGCAGGTATTACACGTGACAATCTGCTCATGCGAATGACCGAGCAGGACTGGGATCTCGTGCTCACCGTCAACCTGAAATCAGTTTTCAATATGACCAAGGCCATTCAGAAAGTCATGCTGAAACAGCGCTTTGGATCAATCATCAACATGAGTTCTGTTGTCGGAATTGAAGGCAATGCCGGACAGGGAAACTATGCTGCTTCGAAAGCAGGAATCATTGGTTTTACTAAAAGTATTGCGCAGGAACTTGGTTCGCGCAACATTCACTGCAACGCCATCGCTCCTGGTTTCATCGAAACGGAAATGACCGCCAAACTTCCGGAAGATGTCCGCAACAAATGGATCAATGATATTCCTCTGAAAAGAATCGGCACCACGAAAGATGTGGCCAATGTGGCTGTATTCCTGGGCTCCGAACTAGCCGATTACATTTCCGGTCAGGTCATCAGTGTTTGCGGTGCCATGCAACAATAATTCATTATGGGTCTGATTTCCGGATATCCGCTATGGCTGATCATTGTGTGTATAGCGCTGGGTGCGGCTTACGCAGCAGTGTTATATACCGGTAAAAAATCAAAAAAATGGCGGCCGGGAATCAGAACTTTTTTGTTTTCACTCCGTTTTGTAGTTGTCACTCTGCTTGCATTTTTTCTGCTTGAACCGCTCATCCGGCTCAATGTAAAAGTGACAAACAACCCTGTGCTGATTGTCGCTTCCGACAATTCCAGATCGATGACAGCATCGGCAGATTCTGACTTTGTCAGAAACAAATTGCCCGGCCTGCTCAATGATTGGCTCGGCAAAATGGAAAACAATCTCGAAATCGCACGATATCATTTCAGCGATTCGCTGCATGCCGGACCACAAGCGGATTACAACGGTGGCCTGACAGATATTGGCAATGTTTTCGACGAAATCCGGAACCGCTACATCAATAAAAATGTGGCGGGAATTGTTCTGATCAGCGATGGGATCTACAACACCGGAATGAATCCGCTGACCGCCGCAGAACAAATCCAGGCGCCGGTTTTCACGGTTTCTGTTGGTGATACCAGCATTCATACCGATGCAGCAATTACTTCGCTTACCGGCAATCGCGAAGTTGTTTTCAATAATTACTTTCCGGTCGAGTTCTCAGTATCGGCTCTGCAAGCCGCCGGACAGAGTATGCAGGTGAAAGTGACGCACAATGAAAAAGACATTTTCAATTCAAGATTGGATATTTCGGGCAATCAGTTTTCGAGGGTTTTCAATATCCGCGGATTTGCCGATAAAAAAGGGTTGAATAAAATTGTTGTTTCCGTCTCCGTTTTAAAAGGAGAGAAAAATATCACCAACAATTCCCGCGTCTTTTACTTCAATGTTGCCGACGAAGAAAAGAAAGTCCTGATAGTTGCATCGGCTCCTCATCCCGACGTAAGAGCCATCCGCACTTCGCTTGAATCGAACCTGAATTATTCCGTGAAAGCGGTCACCGGCGAAGCAAATGCCGGCGATATTTCGGGCTACGATCTGCTGATCCTGCATCAGATTCCATCGGCAGTGACCCGCAACAGCGCATTGATTGAAAAGGCAAAAGCCGCACGGATTCCCGTTTGGATGATCACCGGGTCGAACACAAACTACGCGTCGCTGAATGCTTTGAATGCCGGAGTTACAGTCCGCGTGCGGAGTGCAGCCGCCAATGAAGTGCTTGGTGTCGTCAATGAAAATTTCGCATTGTTTTCAATTCCTCAGCAGGAAGCCGATTTCGTAAAGACAATGCCGCCGCTGACTGCTGCATTCGGCGATTACGGCGTCACTGCAGGAACAGATGTATTAATGTATCAACGCGTCGGAAATGTAATTACATCGCAGCCACTGCTCTGCATGAGTCAGGTTCAGGGACAACGCTGGGCATTCCTTCTTGGAGAAGGCATCTGGCGCTGGAAATTGTATGATTTTCAAAGAAACAGATCGCACGAATTGTTTGATTCATTCATGTCGCGCATTGCACAGTTCCTTTGTCAAAACAGCGACAGGAGCCGGTTCCGGGTTATTTACGAACCGACACATTCCGAAACGGAAGCCATCACATTCAATGCAGAATTGTTCAATCAGAATTTCGAACTCATCAACAGCGAACCCATCGATCTGATTCTGCGCGACTCCGTTGGAAAAAACTTTGCATGCTCATTTCTGCCCGATGGCTCAGGATATTCGCTCAATTGCGGACGTCTGCGCCCCGGCGAATATTCATTCACCGCTCAGGTGAAAAGCAAACAATATCCATACACCCAAAGCGGAAAGATTACAGTTGACAGCTACAACCCTGAGCTGGCCAGCACCCG
>CAZJOL010000098.1:0-9428 GCA_964547605.1 uncultured Bacteroidaceae bacterium
AGTAGTCGATAAAATGCAGATTGGTTCCTGCCGGATATGAATTGGTGAATTTATCAGCCCATCCTGTAATCTGATTACTGTTTTGTCCGCCAATATAACCGTCCCATGACCACATGTAAATGTTATCGCCCGTTTGCGTATTGGTCAGCGTGTCACAGGCATTGGTTGCCAGAACTGTGATATACCCGGTTTTTGTCTCAGTATCATTGCCATTGGCATTGGTCACAGTCAGGGATACATTGTAGGTCCCGGGACTTGAGTATATCACCGATGGTGGCGTCTGACCATTAAATGTGGCCGGTGACCCGCCACTGAAAGTCCATGACCAGGTAGTCGGATTATAAATACTTGCATCGGTGAATGAGACTGCTCCGCCCGCGGATACAGTGGTGATGTTTGATGTGAAATCAGCAACCGGAGGCCAGGCCAGTGTTGCAGATACACACGACATGGCTGCTTGTGCATTTATTCTTCCAGCTCCCAGCAGATTTATATACGAAGGGTTCTGCGCATCAATATTTACGCAGGAGTTTTTAAGGCAGGTTTCAATATCATCGGGAGATAGCCCGGGATTGAGTGAAAGCATGAGCCCGCAAAGACCTGCTACCAACGGACTGGCCATGGATGTTCCTGACATATAGCCGTATGTATTGCCGGGAAGTGTACTATAAATATAACTGCCGGGGGCGCTAACATCCACATCGGTTCCGTAGTTCGAAAAGCTGGACTTTGCATCTGTACTTGTTGTACTTGCAACACTAATCACATAGTTGTATGATGACGGGTAATGAGGAGTGTTCACATCATCATTTCCTGCAGCGGCCACCAGAACACAACCCTGATTGTGTGCATATGTAATTATATTTTGCCCGGTAGTGGAATACGATGAACCCCCCCAGGACATATTAATCACGTCGGCGCCTGAATTGGCGGCATAAATCACACCGTCGTAGCCATTGGTAACACTGGTGGGACTTGATGCGTCGGCAGTTGCTTTCACCGGCATGATTTTAATTGTGTAACCAATACTTGCCACTCCAATCCCATTGTTTGATCTTGCTCCAACCGTTCCTGCCACATGCGTTCCATGGTCGAAACTGACTGAAGGCGGATTGGGATTGTTGTCTCCATCAGCAACATCATATCCATTCCGGTCATCAATGTATCCATTGCCGTCATCATCAATTCCGTTCGATGCAATTTCTCCGGTATTGATCCATATATTTGCAGTCAGGTCGCTGTGCGTTATCTCAACAGCATTGTCAACAACTGCCACCTTAATGTTTGTGCTTCCTGTTGAATAATCCCAGGCATTACCGGCATTTATCTTATACAAACCCCACGCATAAGACGTATTATAGTCCGGGTCATTTGGAGTGACAATATCGGTATAATACAATGGAACTCTTTCTGCATACTCAACAGCAGGGTTTTCCGACAATTCCTTAAGCAATGCATCTGTTTTCTGATATTCCAGAAATTCAATCTGATAAAGATTTTCCAGTGGTTCAAAATTGATGGCCATGTGAAATGGTCTCGACAGTTTCGTAATATTGAATTTGGAAGCAATATCTTCTATAAACTCAAGTGTTCTGAAAGATAAATCAGTTGGGTTTTCACTAACACCATCAGTGGGCAGAATTTTTCTGACCGGATAATCTGCACGGACTTTCAGCCATATTTTACCATCCTGCCATTGCGGACGCGCGCTTTGTGCAGATGCAAAAAATGAAACCATCAATGCAAAACAACAAAGAAGTAGTGCTCGTTTCATATTGTTACGTGTTTGAGTATTTTCAAAATCAGTCTGACAAATATAACCATAAAAATATCTCAAGTCTGAAAAATCATTCATTCCGAGGCATTGGGGAATAAGAATAACAGACTTTTCTGAATTAAGACCGGAATTACAGTGAAATGGTCACACCCTTCCATTCTTTCAAATCTGAAACAATCTTTTTTCTTCGTTTTTTTTCGAAGCAGAGTATTCAGTTTTGCGGCACTATATCTCATCCGTTTTGTCTCGTTTTCACCTATTCCAATCAAAATTTTCCCATCCGGCATTACCATGTTTTTTCGCGCTTTCAGTTGAAGCAACAATATATCGTCGTCCCACCACGCTGCTGGGCTGGCAATGATGTAGTTGCTGAACAGCCGCGGCTTTTCAAGCAGTACGTATGTGGCAAACAATCCGCCCAGCGAATGCCCGGCAATGGTTCTGGAATTATTGGTTCTGAAAAGCGAATCAATAAAAGGAATTATTTCCTGTTCGAGCACCAGGAGAAAAGTATCTGCTCCACCCGACCTGATGGGCGTTTTGTAGCGAAAGGTCATGGAAGAATCAGCTGAATAATCGGGTGTCGGCGTGTAGTCATAGGTGCGCTGCACCACATCGTATTCAAATGTCTCCACCTCATATCCAATACCCACCATGATGATTGGCTCAATGAATTCCAATTTATTTATGCTTTGCAAAACCGAGCTTGCAAGCGGCAGCCAGACATTTCCATCGAGAAAATACAGAACAGGAAACCGGCTGTTTACACTGTCAGAATATTGAGCCGGCAATGAAATGCTGATCCGGTACAAAACATGATTGATGTCCGATTTCAAAATATATTCCGAAGTATTTGGAATAACAACACCTTCTGAAACCGGCTGAGAATGCACGTTTACAGCAAACAACAGAATCAGAACCGGAATCAGAAAAATCTTCATCAGTACAATTATTTTTTCAGAAATACAGAACGCAATGGTTTTTCTGTCATCACTTCAATCAGAAACATGCCCGGTTGCAGACCACTTACATCCAATTGAACAATGTCCGCAACCCCGCTTTCAGAGCGCATAACCAGACGTCCATCGGAACTCAGGATTCTGATTTCGCAATTCCTGTCAAAAGAAAAAAGCAGATTGAGATTGTCTTCGACCGGATTCGGAAAAACAAGTATTTCATTATCTGATTCCTTCAGGGAAGTCAATTGTTCAACATAAATGCCATCAGAGCAAACCGTGTCGGAATGCAGTCCTGCGCCATTTACAGTATAGACAAAAGTATAGTACATTCCATTACTGGTAAATGCTCCTATATTGGCTGTGCTATCGCCCGAAGAAACAAAAATGTATGTGCTGGAGTCGCCGCAAAAGGAGCCCATGCTGAAATAGTAACTCACAACATCGCTGTGCGGATCATCTGAAGCCGCACAAGATGTATTGTTCTGAAGCAAACCAGAATAATACAGTGTGTCATAATCACTCTGAGTTGGAGCATAAACATCGCCCACCCATGCCGGAGCGTTAGGTTTTGTGTAATCAATATTGATATCAGCTCCTTCAGCCGAAGAAAACAAATTGACCTCATCAAGCACAATTGATTTGATTCTGCACGAAGGTGTCGATGGATCCGGGTTCTGCCACTGCACCATATCAAGCGAATCAGGGCCAACTGTCACTATCTCCGATGCAGAGCGGCTTTGATACACTTTTACGTCATCATACCATGCCTTGCTGTTTCCGACACGAAGCGAAAAGCCGCTCCCCGACTTCAATGGCGTAGCATCGGTCCACGACGAAACAAGCACGTTATTCACCCATGCCGCATTGTATCCCGTTTCCGGATCGTACATGACTTTAACATCATACCAGGTGTCAACCACAAAAGGATAGGCAACATCGGTTTTCAGGTTGTAAGTGTTACTTACATATTCATATAATTGAACCCTTTGATTATCCAGCCGGAAATAAGCCATGTAATTGTTTTCGCGGTTGCTCTGCGAAATGTCGCTGCAGAAATAATGCGCCCCGATTCTGCGATTATTGGTGGCATCGGCAGCTCCGAATTTCAGTTGCCAGTGATAGAGCCACACGTGGCTGCTGTCCTGCGGAAGCGTAATTGCCAGATTAGTGTTGCCCAGTGTTGAATCTGTCTGCAACAGATGTCCGTTGTCCCATGTCCAGTTACCAAGATACGAGGTCCAGTCTGCCGGAACCGAGGTGTTGAAATTTTCATTGATGAACCCGGCCTTGTTGTTTCCTTTCCAATCTGCGCCATTGAACTGCAACACCTGCCAGAATGATTGTTTCAAAGCATTGTTGTCGGCATCAGAAAAAGAAGCACCAAAGTTATCGGTCTGCCAACCCGAAGGCGCATTGATGGCTGTTGTCGGTGGCACATTGTCTGTCGAACAATTCCAGATGGCTGTGTAGCCGGCGTTCTGCGTAGCATTATCACTGTGAAATTCAAGAGTCAGTGCGTTGCCGGTGGCAGTAACCAATCCTGGCGAAGTTGTTCCACTGTAGCCACCAATCAGCGTTGCCGCCGTTGACGTTCCATCATAAATCCAGAGTGAATCATAGTTCGCTTCCAGATTAAATTCAGTAAAATTCAGGCTGACACCGGTTGCATTTGATGGTTGTATCGTATAAACAAAATCCTCATAAGCATAATGTGCACGCGTTGGTCCTCCCAGATCCCAGATGGTATCAGTGCAGGGAACCACCGCACAATCGGAAAACTTATCTGCAATAAGATTCCAGAAATCGGCGTAACCATCATCATAACCCAGCGCCCAGATGCCTATTCCGCCAATATCGCGGATATTGACAAGATCGTAACGATAATCCATAGCCACAGCATCTGTAACCCAGGCCTGATAATTCAGTCCACCTGAAGCATAAGCCCAATACGAAGACAGACTATTTACATCCCAACCCCTGTTTGCTGCAGAATAATTTCCGGAAGAATTGAGGCGTATTGTTTTGTATGTTCTTGAACTTCCGGTTGCACTTGTAGATGAAGGAACCGTCAATGCAGCAGTCTGCCACTCAAAACCGTAATATGGAACTCCCATCAGCAATTTCAAGGGAGTCATTCCCGCATGCAGATAATAGGTAATTGTTTTTGAAAGAGTGTAATTATAAGAAGTCTGAAAATTATAGAGCGGATCCGTTGGCCCTGCTGTGCCGCTTCCTCCGTAATAATAATCATAGCCCATAAAAATAAACAAGTCAACATAAGGATTGAGTGCCGGGATATCCCAGGTTCCGCCCCAGTCAACGGCAGGCATGGCTATGGAGAGTTCTGAACCCGGAATGCGCGTGTGCAGGGAATCGCAAATGCGCTTTACAAAAGTTGTCAAGGCTGTTTTATGCTTGCTCTTCACTCCTTCAAAATCAAGGTTAATGCCTTTTGCATTGCGCGAATCCACAGCGTTTATGAGATTTGTTATCAAATTTGTCTGAGCTGTTGTACTGGCAAAAAAAGTATTATGATCGGTAGTATCAAACATGGTAACACATAAATGAACGTTAGTGCCATGTGCCAGAGCTGAATCCACCACCGGTGACGTCAGAAATCCGTTTGTCGCAGTAATGGCTCCTGTTGATGCATTGAATGCATAATTGAAATAGCACAAATCAGAAAGTAAATTCCACTGATAATTATTGGCGACACTGCTTCCAACCCACGAAGGATGCCATCCGAAAACACGTTTGTTTAATGTACAGCCCGACCTATTCAGACTTTTGGGCATCGCCGCCGCCATGGTATCAGCATAAACATGCGAAGCATAATAATCAGACTCGGCCTGATGAATGGACACATTCTGCTGCGCATATAGAGGCAGCATAGCCAAAATCACAATACAAAATAAAATCCCCCTCATATAATTTATTTTTTCAAATGTAATAAATATTAAAAAACAAAAAGGGACTTTTATTCGTCATTTATTTCATCACTAATTGACGATTTAAAACAAGTGCATTGATGAATTAATGTTATTGAAGTGTTATTTATTAAATGGTTGGAGGATGTTATGACGAATTATTGTATCTTTGTGGAGTTATTTTGATGAATTAAAAAGGGGGGGGGTCGCCATGAAAGAAAGCGAAGAACTGGAATTCAAAACAAGCTTTTCGGAAGAAACTGCCATCATTGAATCGCTGGTTGCCTTTGCCAATCGCAGAGGTGGCACTGTCATGGTCGGAATGAATGACGATGGCGAACCCGTTAAAATTGATATCGGCAAAAAAACAATTGAAAAGCTCACCGCTAAAATCAAAGAAGTCTGCGATCCTGTATTGTATCCGTCTATTGTCGTAAAAACGCATGGCCTGTTTGAGATTTGTGAAATCACGGTCAAAGAATCTGAATTCAAGCCGGTGTTTGTATCAAACAAGGCCTTTATCAGGGTTGGCAAAAGCAATGTCAGAATAAAAAGTGACGAATTAAGAAGCATGATTCTGAAATATGCTCAACCCGATTTCGACAAAAGACCTTGCAGCGAAAAGCTTTCCGAGCTAGTTGTAAGTCCTCGTGTTCTTGAGGTTCTCGCTGCGAAAAATCCAAATTTCAATCCGGTGGAGTTTATCAAAAAGAATAAACTCGAACATAGGGGCATGCTCACAAATGCAGCATATCTGTGCTTTACTGAAAAAAACACCGAGTATTACAGTACTTGTGTAAAGGCAGGCAGGTTCAAAGGAACGGATATGGTGACCATCATTGATATGACTTTGTTTGACGATGGCCTGCTGGCTGTTACGGAACAGGCCATGGCCTTCATCAGAAGGAACATCAGGATGGGTGTTGAATTCGACGGGGGTATTCAAAGGATTGAAAAATGGGAATATCCGCTTGAGGCACTCAGGGAAGCCATCGTAAATGCGATTATTCACAGGGACTACACCGACAAAAGCCAGATTCAGATAAGGATTTTTGACGACAGGCTTGAAGTCTGGAGCCCGGGAATACTGCCCAGAGACCTGACACCTGAAGAAATCATCAGGGAAAACAGGTCGGTGCCCAGAAACACCACCCTGGCCGGGATTTTTTACGACACCAGACAGATTGAGTCGTGGGGATCGGGATTTCCCAGGATTTTAAGTGAATCTGAAAAACATGGCGAGGTCACTGTTTCAATGAGACATGTAGATAATTTCTTTGTCGTTTCCTTTATTAAAAAAGTGACGGAAAAACCTGAGGTAAAACAGAAATACAGCACTTTGAATGATTCAGCTGAGGTTGTCTATAAATCCTCGAAACCGATATATCAGAAAACGACTGATCTGAATCTGGATCTGAACAAACCGCAGATGCTGGTTTACAGGACCATTTCTGCCAATCCGGGTGTGATGGCGAAGGATTTGTCAGTGATGCTGCAAATTCCGTTTGGTTCCATCGACAGGCATGTGCGGGTGCTGCTGAAAAAGGGCTACATCGTGAGGAAAGGCAGTAAAAAGACCGGTGGGTATGTGGTTTTGAAATAATGGTTGAGCGAAGTTTATAAACTTCGCTCAACTTTATTAATTTTGTTTGTCAATACAATTTTGTGAAGAAGATTCTGGTTTTATGTCCTTACCCCGAAAACTGTGCTCCAAGCCAGCGGCTGAAATATGAGCAGTATTTCGGCGAGTTTCGCAAAGCGGGTTTCGACATCACGATCTCTTCATTTGTAAACAGACATTTCTGGAAAATCATTTATCTGCGCAATCACTGGCTGGCGAAGGCTTTTCACACGCTGCGCGGCTATTTCCGGCGCACGGCTGATCTGTTCCGGCTGCGTCGCTACGATGTAGTTTATGTACATCTTTGGGTGACACCGCTGGGCTTCCCGGTCTACGAATGGCTGGTGAAGCGCATTTCGCGTTCCATGGTGTATGATATTGACGATATGATTTTTCTGGGCCATTCCAGCGAGGCCAATCACATGCTGCAGAATCTCAAGGGCAAAAGAAAAATGTCGTATCTGATGAAGTCGGCCAATCATGTAATCACCAGCACTCCGACACTTGAGGAGTTTGCGCTGAAATACAACAAACGGGTTTCCGATATCCCGACCACACTTCAGGTTGATCGTTTCACAGCCAAGACTGATTATTCGCTGAAAAGGGAGATTGTTCTTGGTCATAGTGGCAGCCACAGCACCTCAAAATATCTGAAATCGATTGAACCTGCTTTTGAGAAACTGCTGAAGTCCGGTCTGAAATTCAAGGTGCTTGTTACGGGCGACGCCGGTTTCTGTTTTTCAAATCCGGCCATTCCGGTCGAAGCCAAGGCCTGGTATGCCGAAGATGAGGCCAGTGATTTATTAAGAATGGACGTTGGCCTGTATCCGCTCACCGATGAGCCCTGGGTGTATGGAAAACGGGGCGGAAAGGCACTTTTGTACATGGCTGCAGGATTGCCGGTGATTGCAACAGCCATCGGGACCAACACGGAAACTTTCAGCGACGGCAACACGGCTTTGCTTGTGAATGTGAATGATTTCGACGGATGGGCGGAGAAAATCATGTTGCTGGCCGACAACGAAACCTTGCGTCAGAAGCTCGGGACTGCGGCCAGAGAAGCTGTAAACACACAGTTTTCGGTTGCCGCCAACAAGGATAAATATCTGGCGGTTTTAAGTGAGGTTTCCAAAAAGTAAGCACTTTAAGGTTTTGTGTAATAGTAGCAACCAACGCGATACTTTTATACTAATACGTTTGCAGCACTCCGCCAATTTTCTCCGCGAATTACACTAATTATCGCAAATAAATTTTCCCATCCCTCAGCAGGTCTTATTGACGCAAATTCGAATCAACCCTCACCTTCGGTGATGATTGATTCAGAATTCGTTAAATAATTCAGCAGTTAAATATTTGATTCTAAGTATATGGAGCTATCAAAAGTTTCGAAACAAAAAACCTATTGAAAACAAACTGAAAAAACCTTGCTGAAGGAAGTTTTCAACAAATATTTATTTCCATCGGTTTTTTCAGAATAAAAATGTATATATTTGCCGACTTTTTTAGACTAAGTATCTAAGAAAGTCTTAAAACTTGATTTTTGCGTTGAATTATTTAATTTTTGCAACAAAAGGGAGGATATTATGTATTGGACTTTAGAACTTGCTTCCAAACTCGAGGATGCTCCATGGCCAGCCACCAAAGAGGAGCTGATTGATTTCGCCATTCGTTCGGGAGCCCCTATGGAATTGATTGATAATCTTAAGGAAATTGAGGACGACGAGGAAGTGTTTGAAAGTATCGAGGATCTTTGGCCAGATTACCCGACAAAAGATGATTTTTTCTTCAACGAAGATGAATACTAATTGATGAGCCGCTGTAAGAGCGGCTTTTTTGTTGAAATATTTATAGCTTACTAGTGTCATGTCAACCATGAATTGACGGATATAATTTCTTCAATTTTATTCTGGCATCTTTTGTTGTAAATTGCCAGTCAATCTTGTTCACTTTTCGGTTGCGGTAGGATTCCCATGCCTTTACTTCGTGCTTTATTGTTTCAATGTTGTCTATATGCCTGTTTAAGCAGCGACCATTAAGAACATTCAGCTCTATTTCAGCCATATTAAGCCAACTCCCATGCTTTGGAGTGAACACAAATTCGATTTTATCCATTAATCGCTTGGCCTCTTTGGGACTGAATGTTT
>CAZJOL010000099.1:0-9379 GCA_964547605.1 uncultured Bacteroidaceae bacterium
ATTTCGACTCCGCTCAATGTGACAGCGGCGGGGCTCAGAGTGACTTCAGAGCGAGAGCGAAGCTTAGTCAAACCGCATGCCGCATGCTTAATCCTAAGCCCCGTCTCAGAGCTGATTGCTGACAACTGAAAGCTGAATTCTAACGACTGTAAGGACTGTTACGTGTAACGACTGTAACGTTTGTAACGTTTGTAACGTGTAACGTCTGTAACGCCTGTAACGCCTGTAACGAATCAAATTCCAGAAAATCACACAATTAAACAGATTTTGATTATATTTGAACCTGAATTTTATGAAAGCCCGAATATTTATATTATTACAATTCATTCTTTTTACGTGTTTTGCACAGCAATACAGCTACCGTCATTACACCATATTCGACGGTTTACCGCAGAATCAGGTCCCAAGAGTTTTTCAGCGCAGTGATGGTATCTTTTTTTTCAGCACAAAAAGTGAAATTGGTGGATTCGATGGCAGCCGGTTCAAGGTTTTCACTGATAAACACATTTCACGATCATTCGTTGAAGGCTTTATTGAAATTGGCAATCATTTTTTTTATTTCACCCGGAAAGCGCTTGTCCGTTTTGAAAATTCGAAATCTTATCTGATAAAGGCCTTCAGCGATCTTGGCGTTCATACAATTCGCATTGATGCTAAACGGCGTGAATTATATTTCTTATCTGATTCGGTATTGAAAATCTTCAAACCTGGACAAAAAACGTTTACTTACGTCAACAAAGATCTGGGTTGGATGATTGATGCAGAGCGAATTCCGGGAAGCAATGACGTATTGTTGTCATCCGGGAAAGGCATTTACCGGCTTGATAAAAACAAGAATCTGACGTCCCTGATTCCCGGCCAGGGCAATGCCATGGTGACCATTGGAAGAAAGATTTTTTTTATTGTTGTCATAGAGAATTCACATCCTGGTGAATATTGCGGCGTTTATTCCTATGACGGAAAGAAAACTAAGAAACTTTATACATTCCAAAATAATATTCCGGGCTCCGTTTTAATCAAAACAAAAAACAACAATCTGATTTTTGTACAGAACTATTCCACCTGGATCCGCATGGATACAAGCGGGCACATTGTTGATCGTGATTCAGTTCCCGATATGATTTTATCTGACATCGTTGAAGACAGCAATGGAAATTTGTTTATCGGAACCGAAAACGGGATACTCCATCAGCAGTCATATGCATTCCGCAATTACGACTGGAAGTCATCAATGCCCCGATACGTCTGGAGTATTTTCGAAGACCACGATTCAACGATGGTTTTTGCATCATATCATGGACGCTTGTTTCAGATGAAAAACAATGTGATATCCGAAGTTCCCGGGTACCGCAAAGACATGGTTGCCAACGAGGTTTTCTACATGGGTGGTTTTTGCAATGTACTTGGACAATGGATGATTCCAACCAATTACAGAATATTTATCAACGATCATGGCAGGTATAAATTTTTGCAGCTCAATCACGAGGGTAATTTCAGTACTTGTCTGGCAACTTATGAAGATACTGCAAAAAAGAATGTATATTTTGGAACGACCAATGGGTTGTTCATTTACAATCTGATTTCGGAAAAGTTGAAGCGCATTGATACAAGAGATTACAATACTTTGGCCATTGAAAAAGACCGTTACGGAGACCTGTGGATTTGCACCAACAAATTGATGTACCTGCTGAAAAACGATTCATTGCTGCTGACAGCACACAAATCAGGCCTGCCAAATACTGGTGTCATTTCATGCAAAAGAGATCCTTCAGGCAACATGTGGTATACAAGAAAAGACGGTTTGTATTTTTATAATTACAAACGTCATTTTAAAATAGCTGACGGACATTATTATTTTGTTTCACTTTGGAATAATAAAAAAATTGTGACAGGTGGAGTTGAAGGCCTGACAGTGATTGATTTAAAAATGTTTGCAGAACGAAAAACTGCGGCATTGCAGCGATTTGACCGGTTCAACGGATTTCTTGGAATTGAATGCGGGCAAAACGGAACCTTTGTTGATTCGCGCGGACATGTCTGGATTCCGACCTCGGAAAGTGTTGTGCGGCTTGATCCTCAAAAGACTGTTTACGACACTATCCCGCCAAAGCCATTTATAGTATCGTTTCAGCGCAGTACCAAAAATCTGATTTGGGAAAAAGTGAGTATTCCATGGCTTCCTACAGATTCAGTTTTCGAACTGGAGCCAGGGCAAAGCAATGTCCGGATTGTTTATGACGGTCTTGAATACATAAGCAGGGAACAGATAAAATTCAAATACAGGCTGTCCGGCTACAGCGATATCTGGACAGAGACCACCAGCAGAGAAGCAATATTCACCAATCTAAGTCCTGGCACATATCGGTTTGAATTGATGGTGGCTAATGGAAATGGCTTCTGGAGCAAATCACCGAGAGTCCTGCATTTCAGATTGAAACCCGCATCCCATCAGACATGGTTGTTTAAAGCAGGTGCTTTATTGTTGGTTTTATTGTTGGTTGCTGGCATTGTTTTTCTGATTATGCGGCGAAAGCAAATCCGCAAAAATAAGGAAAGAGAAGTTCAGAAAGAATTAGTTGCCATGCAGGTCAAAACCATCAATGCCCAGCTTGATCCGCATTTTATTTTCAACACCATTACTGCCATCGGAAGCGAAGTGCTGGACAAAAATCAAGACAAGGCCTATGCCTACTTTGTCAAAGTGTCAAAATTGCTGCGGAATTCCATTAAGGGTACAGAAAAACTAACACGGAGCATTGAAGAAGAAATTCAGTTTGTCGAGAACTATCTTAGCTTGCAGAAATTCAGGTTTGAAGATCGTTTCAACTATCATATACAGGTTGATACTACTGTTAATCTGAAGAAAAAAGTTCCAAAAATGTGTGTGCAGACTTTTGTTGAGAACGCCATGAAGCATGGAATTGAGCAGCTTTCGGGAGGGGGATTACTTAATGTGTCGATTTTAAAAAAGGATAACAGCACTTTTTTCATCGTTGAAGACAATGGTATTGGACGTGTAGCCTCTGCTAAAGCTGGTACCCAATCCAATGGTGTCGGGCTGCAGGTTTTCAGCGAATTCTTCGAAATCATGAATCGCTACAACGATGAGCCGGCAGGTTTTGTTATTCATGATTTACATAATGAAAAAGGCGATGCCACCGGAACCCGCGTTGAGCTTACCATTCCGGATAGTTATCGGTATGAGATTCAATAATTCACAATGTTAAGGTCAAGCAGCTTTCAGCATATCTCTTAATAAGCGGTGAGCGGTGAACCTGGCTGGTTATGCAAGGGAACGATCTTCTCAATACGCAGAGGTTGAGCAATGGTCAGCTTTCAGTAAACAGTCATCAGCTCTCAGTTTCAGTCTGGAACCGTTGTGAAAGAAAACATATCCTTTTCAGCTCCTTCTCAGAGCTGAAAGCTGACAACTGATTACTGACTGCTACATGTAAAGTGTATCAACAAAATCACATCGACATCAACTGCTGATAGGTTTCAAATGTCTGTGCGAGAATTCCGCGGACAGCTTTCTCATTTGTAGAATAGCCACTGGTGCGGGTTGTGGTCTGCCGTAATACAAGAACCTCTACACCCTGTTCAGTGGTATATTCTTTCAGCATCGCCGTATTGCGCAGAGTCAGCTTGTTGAATTTTTTAACCAGATTGAATTCAGGTTTGAATATCAGCACCGTATAAAAATATGGATAATCAGTAGCTCCGACTTTATTGATGGAGAGCTGGCCATAGCATCCCAGGAAGGATTCGGGCGAGCCACTGACCGTCATTTTCAGTTTGACTTCTTTTGGATAAAGGGCTTTGGTGCTGGCGTTTTCGGCCAGTAAAGTCATGAAATCAACTTTGATTGATTTGTTCAGCTCGGCTGCAATATCGGCAGCTTTCAGACAATTTTTTGCATAGATCAGAACTCTCGAAGCCATGTCGTAGCGTTTGAATCCAGACATAAAATGCGGAATGAAAAGAATCAGAAAATCGCCTCCGAAAAAAGACACATTCTGATCGCCTTCTTCGGCACCAATAATTACCAGGGCAAATCCGGCAACAACCACAACAATAAACAACAGGATACCCAGACACGATGTCACTTCAAAGCCGCTCCTGTCCCAACGTTTGAGTTTCCGGTCCATGCTGATGATTTCTTCAATCTGCTGCCTGGTCGAAGTTTTCCATTCCGTATTGTGATGATAGCGTTCGATATGCAGGCGTGAATCAACACCTTTGTTTACCATGATCAGCGATGCACATAAAACAAGCAGCGCCCCGATCCAGAAGCTGCCCGTAACAAGCTGAAGACAGATTCCACCTGCGAAAAGCGCAATGAATAAAATCAAACGGAGTGAGTTTGACATGCGCGGAAAAAAATGAAAGAATAATTTTTTCATAGTACAGCTTGTGTTATGTTCGATTTTCTTGCTTTCAGCTGATGGCAGTCATCGTTGCTGTCAGCGCGGTAAAACAATGGACAGGCACCCTGGCAGATGGCCAGACTGTCACATCCTGTGCAGACTTCAGGTGCCGATTTTTTATTTCTGATTTCAGTGGCACGCGCTGAAAACCAGATGGAATCAAAGTCCTGAGTGATTAAATTTCCAAGTGGTTCGTTCCACGATGAACAGGGCAGGATGTTGCCGGCCGGATCAGCCGAAAGCAATCCGTCGCAGGCCGCACAGCCTTTGTTTCCCAGCCCTTCGGTGATGGTGTTGAAAATGCACAACGGAGTGGGCGAGTACCACATGAATTCAACTCCATGCAACAAGGCCGCTGCATTTATTTTGCGGATTACTTCACCCGCTTCGGAATATTGAATCAGATGAATTTCGTTTGCCAGAGCGCTTCCCGTTGGAATGATCAGATTCATGCTGAATCTTTCGGCATTGAGTTGTTGCTTCAGAAACAGAGGTAATCCGGCAGCTTCGTGCATGTTTTGTTTGGAGAGCGTTGTATTTGTATGTGTGCGGATATTGCATGCATTCAGCAATTGAACTGCATTCAGCGCATTTTCAAAACTGCCGGGGACACCAGTTATTTTTTCGTGCGTGCTTTGGGTAATCCCTTCCAGACTGATTTGCGCTGAGTCGAGACCGGCATTTTTCAAATCGGTCGCCAGACTTTTATCAATCAGAAATCCGTTGCTGATGAGGTTTACACGCATATCAAGCTGTTTTGCAAATGCAATCAGCTCCGGAAGATCGGCCCGCAAAGTCGGCTCTCCGCCTGTAAAACTGATCGACGGCACTTTGGCCTGCAGCCGTATTTTTTCGATAATCAGCTTTATTTCCGTGGTGCTCAAATCAATCGAATCGGTGCTGCAGCCATGATTGATTCCTGCGTAGCAGAACGAACAACGCAGATTGCATTTACCGGTAACGGCCACTTCGCTCAATACCGGCAGCTTCGTGAAAGGAGCTTCGAATGCGGATTTCACAACGGCCTCATTTTGAGTCCAGATGTCAAGATTGCCTTCCAGCGACGATTTTACGGCCAGCAGAAATGACAACAATTCATTTTTCTGCGCTTCATTATTTCCAATGTAATCGAGCAAACCCTCAATGCTGCTTCCATTCAGCAGTCTATGCAGAATTGCAGCTCCGGATGGATTGAGTTTCTGAACGTGGTTGGGCTTTTTGATCAGCATATTATCATCCAGCCGTACCTCGATGTAAGGCCGTACACTTGTGATGAATTCGGTAACCCAGTTGAAACGCTGATCCATGTCTGTCATTTATTAATGTGAACCACCGCTTACACATGCACTGTGGCAGGCAGAGTGGCAGGCGCTGTGACAAGCTGAGTGACATGCACTGTGACACGCGCTGTGGCATGCATCGTGACATGCGGCATGGCATGCGTTGATGTCAGGAATAATATCCGAATGAATGTTGCTGTACACCACATGATCGGTATTGACCGGAAAATACTGTTCGTAATTTGTTGGGTTCATCACTCCGCGATAGGTGAAATACGGATGATAATACATGTAATAGCGATTCCACGTGTTGTAAAGGGGATCAGATTTATCATCCATATAGATCTGCTGCGAAGGATTCGCTTTTTCGAAGTCATCTGTTTTGGACTGAATGAGCTCGCGGTAATATTTTTTTGTTGCTTCAACATCTGCATCCCAGGCCTTTTCGCGGATATTTGCAATGGCTTTGTTCATGATGGCATTCAGCTCTTCCTGCGAAAATACACCATCGTCATTCAGGGCATTGAAAAAAAGTTCCTCATAATCATTGTCAAATGACTGCGGTGTTTCAATGACTTTCACTGTGAGAGGATCGTTTTTCAGCACCTTGATGTATTGCTGTGCTTCGAATGCAGCAAGCATGGAACTGAAAATTTTCTTTATCGGAAATTCAAGATAGAAGGCGATTTCAACATAGTTGAGTTTGTTGCATATTTTTCCGGGAATGCTGTAGGTGGCCATTTCAAGTTTTGGCGGAATCCAGTTGAGCTTGTCCCAGCCAAGGTTTTCAGCATTGTCGCGTGCATTGGCGAGTCCTTTGTTTTTGAAAACGAAATACAAACCAAATATCAGAAACAGCACCAGTGCAAGGACTCCGAGCGTCGTCGGATTGACGGTTTCATACGAAGGTGAATAGCTGTTGTAGTATTGATCCTCTTCCTGAGAACTTTCGTCAGTTTCATCATATACCTGATAAGCGTTCACCTGCGTGGTGTCGAACCATGCCGAAGGCATGTAGATCTGCACGCGCGGAGAAAAATAATATTCAGGAGCGTTTTTGTTCACAAGCATCATCAGGCGGCCGGCTTCCTTGATCTGGAAATCGATTTCGTATTTCTCATTCATCCACTTCTCAGTCATGATCAGACTATCGGCATATACGCGCTCCCTCACATTTACAGCAAAATCCGGTTTGTAGGGTGTCAGGATTTTCAGTGTATAATGATTCATTCCGGTTGCATCGGAGTCCCATTCAGTTGGCGCCCAGTCGAAGAATACAAGATTTTTTCCGTCTGCACTGGTGGTGGTTCCAAGGTACCCTGCTGTGGCAAAATTGGTTTCGAACCAGAAAAAATAGGTCACATAACCGCTCCCAATGCCTTTTCCATCGGCCAGCACGATGTCGTATTTTCCATCGCCCATGTCGGTTATCGATAAACCATATTTGTTGTTGTATTTGTCGATCGCATAGTTTTTATCAGAGAACGAAGCGATTTCGAGGCGGTCGAGACCACTGAAATAAAAACCATGTAATTCGCCTTCAATCACCGAGTAGCGGACGCAGTAACCGATAACGGCTTTGCCTGTGGGCTGCAGATCGACAGTGCATTCGATAAAATCGACTTTACCGGTACCAGCAAACATGCTTGCTGATATCAGCAGCATCAGAATTGAAAAAACAATTATCTTCAGATTCATTGATTTGTTCTTTGAAACAAAAATAGGATTTTCCTGAATGTGTTTGTAATTTTTATAAGTTTGGAATACAGAAAAATGTACACATATTGTCGCAAAACAAGCAGCAATCCAACATTCCATAGTTCTAACTATGGGTGTAGTCTGGAAAAAACGAACTGTTGGGTTTAGTCTCCAAGACTAAACCCTGCACAAAATATTATAAGACTACACCCAACTCATAACATGGAATAGTTGGTGAGAGGTCTCAGCATCCGACTCTTCCTGGACCTTCATTGCATTGCGGACTCTCGAAGGTCGGGTTGTCTGAATAATTATTAAGGTTGTCTGAAAACAGTTCGCCACAATTTTCAGACTTTACATTAATATTCATCACACAAGAATATGTTGTGTATTAGCTGATTTCAGAAATTTTGTTTATATATTTGCCGGTTCCAGAAAAAAATAATCTTGTCATGTTGAAGGTACTGATTGTTGATGATGAAGCAAAAGCGAGGAAAAGTCTTGCAATGCTGCTTGAAAAAATCGGCAGCGTGCAGATAGTGGCCAGTGTCGAGAATGCTCAGGATGCCATTCACTCTATAGCAATACATCATCCCGACATCGTATTTCTGGATGTGAAAATGCCCGGCATGAGCGGTTTTGAAATGCTCGATGCCATTGACAAAATTGTTTTACGCGAATTCGATGTTGTTTTTCTGACGGCTTATGATGAATTTGCCATCCGCGCAATAAAATATTCGGCTTTTGATTATTTACTGAAACCCGTTGATGAGTCAGAACTCAGGGAGACAATCGGCAGATATTTGGCCAACATTCATCCGCTGCAGGATTATGATGCATTGAAAGGCGCCCTGAGTCAGAATACAAAAATAAAAATCCGCACTCAGCAGGGCTTCGAATATATCAATGCGATGGACATTGTATATATAGAAGGTGATGGAAATTATTCAAAATTTGTTTTGAATCAGGATGATGAACGAACTGTGAGCAAAACTCTGAAAGACATCAGTGTGGAGTTGCCGAAAGAATTTCTGCGTGTGCACAAAAAGTATTTCATCAACCGTAATTATCTAATTTCCATAAACCGTCAGGACCATGAATGTCTGCTTGGAAAAGGTGAAGTGAAGTTCAGAATTCCGGTCTCTGTTAGAATGATGAAGCATTTTCGTTAGCCAGAATCATACACATCGAAAAATGTAGTTTTTTAGATACTTGCTTTAAAATAAATGTTAAAAATCAACGCTTACAGCAATAAACCATACGGATACTAAAAATATCCATTCAAGGTCTTTACAACTACAATATTCTGATTAATTTTACATCGCTGATTCAATCAGATCGCTATTACAAAAGTGTATTTGGAATAAGGAAAGAAATTTTCTTATATCCTGATTCTGATAGTTTATAAAGTTTACACCTCCGGGGCGCAAGTTCCGGGGGTTTTATTTTGCCAAAAATTCCGGTTACAAAATCATCGTATCTTTGCACAAAATCGCAGAGAAAAAGATGATCAAGTGGTACGATGAGCTTCCTTTTGCAATTACAGTGTCGGATAAGGAAGGAAACATAATTTACATGAACAACCGTTCAGCAGACACTTTTGAGAAATACGGCGGACACGGCCTTTTAGGTAAATCGTTGTTTGGATGTCATCCGCAGCAGGCCTCCGATAAAATCAGGGAGATGCTGGCAAGTCATGAGACAAATGCCTACACCATTGAAAAAAACGGCTTGAAGAAACTGATATTTCAAAGTCCATGGTACGAAAACGGCGAATTTGCCGGCCTGATTGAATTGTCGCTTGTGCTGCCGGATAATATGCCGCACTTTGTGAGAAAATAGAAAACTCTCGAAGGGATTGGATTTCCCGGCAAAAGAATGACGAAGCACAATACTTCGTCATTCTTAATTCATAGAAACCCTCGAAGGCATACGCGTCAACTTAATTATTGTTTCTTTTTGCTGATAAGCGAT
>CAZJOL010000100.1:0-9364 GCA_964547605.1 uncultured Bacteroidaceae bacterium
CAAACGCAGTCAGAAGGACAATAAGGCCAATGATTCGCCGCATGTTATAAGGAACGCAAACAAAGATAATCTATTTTAAGTTGCCAGTAATCAGTGGTCAGTTGTGAGTTAGGTCGACGTCGACCTTCCTAGCTCCTTCTCAGAGCTGATGGCTGATTACTGACGGCTGAAAGCTGCTTGTCCTTGTTCTCAACCTTGACCTCGACCTCAACCTTGACCTGTCCGCTATCGCAGCCAATTTTGAAATATTTTTTTGCAATAAAAAATATCTTCGTATATTTGCAATCCGAAAATTGGGGCATTAGCTCATTTGGCTAGAGCGTTTGACTGGCAGTCAAGAGGTAACGAGTTCGACTCTCGTATGCTCCACAAGGGAACCCGGGTAAGCCGGGTTTTTTTGTATGGAAAAGAATTCATTATTTGGCTTATTGCCAAAAGAAATTGCGGACATCATTGAAAGATACGGAGCCCGCTCATTCACTGCAAAGCAGCTTGCAGAGTGGATGTACGCAAAGCATGTTTTCAAATATGATGAAATGAGCAATCTGCCAAAACAATTGCGCGAAAACCTGAAAACTGATTTTCCTGTCATTTTGCATCCATACGCGAACGTGCAGGTTTCAAAGGACGGAACGAAAAAATATCTGTTTGAATTCGATGGCGGCCGCGTGGTCGAAACCGCCGTTATTCCGGATGAAGACCGTTTGACCGTTTGTGTGTCGTCGCAGGCCGGATGCCGCTATGGATGTCGGTTTTGCGCCACCGGAGCCATTGGCTTTCATGGCAATCTGACGGCCGGTGAAATCCTCAATCAGCTCATGGCCATTGATGAATACGATAAAATAACCAACATCGTGTACATGGGCATGGGCGAGCCGCTCGACAACTGGGATGAAGTGTACAAATCACTTGAAATTCTGACTTCGGAAAATCTGATGAATATGGGCGCCGGCCGCATCACTGTTTCGACCATTGGTATTCACGAGCATTTCAGCGATCTGATTGAAAAGACGCGTGTCAATATTGCCATCAGTCTGCACAGTCCTTTTCCCGAAGAACGTGCCCACATCATGCCTGCACAGAATTCAAATCCGGTGGGCGATATTCTGGACACAATTGCACATGCCGATATCCCGCGCCACCGCAAGCTTTCGTTCGAGTACATTCTTTTCAAGGGCATCAACATGTCGAAAAGTCACGCGTCGAAACTGGCTGATCTGGCCATGCGTTGCCATGCACACATCAATCTGATTGCCTACAACGCTGTTCCGGGGCTGCCTTTCGAAGCTCCAGCCCAAAAAGATGTTCTCGCTTTTGAGGATGAATTGCTGAAACGCGGAGCCAGCGCCACATTGCGTCGCTCACGCGGACTCGATATTGCCGCCGCCTGCGGTACATTGGCAGGGAAGAAACATGATGAATCATGAACAAGGAACAAGGAAATTTGAAGGTTGAAGGATGTTTTGTATTAAGACTATCGCTTCGTAGTGCATGCAGCAAAGTTAACGGGTCACCGCTCACTACTCACTGCTGTAGACAAAGCTTTGTCGGCACTTTCAGCTCGCAACTGACCACTACACGTAATCTTTTAACTTTACGAACTTTATAAACTTTACAAACTCAAGTTTAGACGCGTGACCAGAGTAGTTGAAATTAATGCATATGTCCACATCCGTTCTTGATCAACACCTCAACAACGTCAAATTTGTTGTCCTCACCGACCGCGGAACAGGGCAGGCGATTGAAATTTATTTTGATTACACGCTGCCCAACATGCACAGCGAAATTTACGGGCAGGCTGTGAGCGAGTATGCTGCAAAAGGCCGCCGCATCGGCATTTCGGGCGGTGGACGCATTACAAAAATCGACAATTACATTGTGCTGCATAGCCGCTCCGGCAATTACGGCCGCTACGAAGACGAAGACGCACTTCGGCTTGCACCCCTGCATCCGATGCTTTGTGATCAGGGATTTGTTTTTCTTTCAAAGTCGGGAGAAGACAATGCGTTGGCAGTGGTGAGGGAGTATGAGGCGACGTTGGAATAGTGAAAGAGATAATTTACACCAGTATTCGTAAATTATTGTTCACCTTCATATATTAACAGGCTTGCTGTTCCCCAACAACTGCAGGTACTCCTGGTCGCAATCTGTATATAACCGAAACAATGATCAGACTCAGGATTGCCGAAAAGAAGCACCAGACCGACACAAAATAATCGAGATAAAAAACTCCGGTAATCAGGTATGCAATAAAGACTGAAATTCCGAACAACTTCATTCCTTTTACCGACGATACCATCAGTGACCCCATGGTGGCCAGGGCATAGAAAACGCTGACTATGGGCGTCATGATTACCGGATATCCGAATGTGTAGAAAATATGACACTCTTCAATTACACCGTCAACCGGGAAAATCATCATGCATGTGAGAAAATACAGCGACACCAGAATCCCGGTGGCAAACATGATTTGCAGAATGTTTCTTTTTCTTTTGTTGGTCTCAAGTTTCAAAACAGAGAAGGGGACCCAGAAGGGCCAGAATATCTGTGCAAAAAACAAAAACAAGTATGTACAAGGCTCTTTAAACGCGGCATAATCTGAATTGAGCAGCGACATCCAGAGAAAACCTTCGGCAAATTGTTGTGCCGCAAAAAGAAGCGGAATGCCTGCAAATGGCAACTGCTGCGGTTTTGTGGTTTTACTTAACGCTACTGCGCCGATGGCAGTCAGTACTGCTCCTGCTCCGAAACTGGCTGTGGCTGAGAAACACATAGGGATGGTTGATTTTGAACAAAGCGATACGCTGCTCAAAGATAACATGAATTACACGGAAGAATATTAAATGAGTGATAATTCCGGAAAATATTTTCCGCATGCTGAACAAACATCTCTGTGAACATTAATGGTGCCGCCACATTCGGGACATGTCCATTTTTCTGACTCTTCGCTGAGAAAATGCTGAATTCCTTTATCTTTAATCAGATTCAGATTGGCACTCATGCTCATGTGATATTTTGTCCGGTATCTTTTATCGAGATTTTTCATCCGTGCACATGGGAATCCGTCACAGTCCATGCAGAAACCCGAATCGAGTTTTGCGCAATTGCGGATTATACAATGCTGTATTGATTTGTAGCGGCTGTTGTGTGCTGCACGGCAGCCCGGACAGTGATTTTTTGTGCGCAGATATGCCATGCATAGGCCGCAGTTCATGCCGCATGGCGCGATGAGCATTTCTTTACTGAGCGGTTCCATTTTCTTTGTCTTTGTTTTTATTGAAAAGCGCTTCGGCAGGACATCCCAGGTCACGCTGTTTGCAATAGCGGCAGGCAAGCTTCCCGCGTACAAAATTATTTCCAATAGTTGTCAACAACAAAATCAGAATTGTGGCTGAAATCAGAACAAAATCAAATTCAATGACCATAAAAATGATTCCTGCAATAAATGGCAGCAGCGAAATCAGTATGTCAAGAATCATATCCTTCCACGTCATTGCATGATTACAGAAATTTGCCGGATCTCCTTTTCTGCAGAAAAGCGCGCTGATGCGGCCATGTCCAAACGCGCATGTGCGACCATAATAGAAACAGTCGGTGCAATGATAGCGGATTAGACGATATTCAAGAAACAAAAAATACAGCATATATCCCAGCGCAAAAAGCAGATGAATCCTCAGAAAAATAAGAAAGCCCAGTGCAAAAATCCCGAGCGAAACAAAGTTGGAGAGCAAAACAATCCAGGCGGGATAATTATCGTATCGTTTGTTGGTTTCCATAAATCAGAATTTTTGAATTATGAAATTCGTACTGAAATGAATTACTAAGATACGAAAGTTTGAAAATAATTGCAATGTTTAAATGCATTACTTTTAAATGATTTTGAAAGGTATATCTTTAATCTTCATATCCCACTTTTGCATATTGAAATGGTTGTGTGAAATGTAATGTGCCCATACCATGCAGCCTATGCCTCCAACCAATCCTCCAATGCAAACAAGTCTATAAGTTGCTCGTACGTTCGGATCAGGATTCATTGTGGAATCATTGATTGAGCCAAGCATCCCTATCATAAAGGCAAAACTTGAAATCACGAATCCTGTCATGGCAACTGTTGCAGCAAATTTCGAAGGGTGCTCAACCGGCAGCACAAGTTTGCTGATTTCCGAATTTTCGATAACAACGGTATCAGCATAAAAGCACAAACCCAGTGAATCCAGTTTACTATTTCGTTCTTTGTTTTTCATGGATTTATCGTGGGCAATCCGATATCCGGTTTCTTCCAGTTGTTTCAGCAGCTGCGTGTTTTTATCGGACAAGACTGAATCGGACAGGATGTTTTTAAGTCCGATTATTTGATTGTTTTTGACTTCAATAATTCTGAGATAATGGCTTTGATAGTAAGAGGTCTTTATTGTGCCAAATGTGGGCAGCGTGAAATTTTTTGATCTGGAAGAATCCTTTTTGCTTGTAAGAATCAGTTGCTGCCTGTTCTGAGCAGATATATACTGAACGGCTGAAAAGCAAATAACCAATAAGAGTACAAGTCCTCGTTTCATGAAAAAATCTACAATTTGATAAATCTGTTGGCAGCCATCTTATTGTTGTTTCTTATTTCAATATAATATTCGCCGGCTGGCAATGATGACACGTCAATAATTTCAGTTTTTTGATTGTTGACAGTTGTTATCACAATTTGTCCTCTCATGTTTCTGATTGTGATGACGGGGTTCTGCGAATACAGATCAGTTTCAATGCATATATAGTCGTGACAAGGAGATGGAAACACTTTAAATGATAATGAATGAAAGGTGTCATTCAGCCCCGTCATATCCCAGTGACATGAGTCGGCGCCTGTGGGCGAATTTATGTAATAGGTTGCGGTATCCGAAAAACAGAGGGTGAATAACTTCCATTCAAATTCATACAGAAACGGAGACAGTAGATCTTTGGTGCTGCCGATTCCTTCAATCCAGTATTCAGGTAAAAACAACAGGTTGCTGTTTTGAATTTCATATCGTTTCCGGTAAGTGGAGCCAATCAACACGGAATCTATTGCCACAACTTTGATCAGAGCCACTCCCTGATGAATCGGTAATGTGTCTCCTGCATGCAGATTATTGAATGTATAAAGAAGGTGTTCGGTCGTGTAGTCGGTCAGCGTGCTTGGGGAGCCGGTTTCCTGAAAGGCTGAGTCAGGGAAAAAGTAAATCTGCCTGAGCGAATCTTCTCTCAATCCTCCAATAAACACGCTTGCAGTCGGAGTGTCAGTCACTTTGTAATAGAGTTTGTTATATGATTTTCCTCCAAGCACGGTGTCTCCATCCATGATGTATTGATAATTGACACCCCATTGTCCGGTAGGTGCGCCATTCCACCAGTAATACTGGTTCCAGTTGGCAAAATCAGTTGGAAATGGCTGATATGTCTGGCTTTTCAAAGAGCCTGTGCAGGCAAGCATGCTTACAAGGAATATTAAAAGGAACTTTTTCATTTTAGTGTTTTTTAAAAATGGAAATTGCCATTGTATTTCAACTTGCAATCAATGCAGCAAATACAACTCTCCGCTGTAATCATGCTGCAGTCCGTCGGTGAATTCCGCATGCAGATAATAGTAGTAAATCCCGCCTGGAATGCTGCTTCCGGGATTCCAGCAGGTATATATGTTTGTGGTCCTCCACATCTCAATTCCATCCTGGTCGGTCACAATCAGCAGGCATTTCGCGACATCGTCGGCATCGATGCACCACATCTCATTTTTTCCGTCCCCGTCGGGTGAAAATGAATTTGGAATGCGGATACGTTCATCCCAGTTATGGTCATAATTATTCTCACACGAATAAAGGAATGAGAAAGCAATGATGATAAAGAAGAATTTTGCTTTCATGGGATCAGAGATTAATTGAAAAAACAAGCCGCGATTGCTGTAGACAAAATTCATCTGAAACGGGCCTGATAAATGCGAATGAAGCTACTCCGGCAGAAATTTTCTTCCCGGAATACATTAGCATGACTCCGCCCGATTTGTTTGTTGATAGCTGAATTCCCAGACAAATGCGTTGAAACTGATAAGTCGATTCAATATTGAAAACGTGATGTTGATATTGATTCATTCTCCAGCCTGCGGCGATGGTGCGGAATCCGTTCCGGGTATTATTGTAATATCCTGCTGTAACCCGCATACCGCCTGTGTATTCATTGTATGAAACAAAGCTGATATTGGGCGTTGTCAGGTCGTAGAATCTTGCGGTCATGAATGCATGAGGCGATGTAAAAACCAGGTGTCCGTGAAATGTAGCAACGGCTTTGCTTAACTCACCCATTGGCATAACCTGATTTGACTCAATAATCGTGTCATGGACTGTTATCTGATCGGGAAAGACAAGATTTTCCCATTTTAATTTGCGTGCAAGCAAATGAAAAGACATTCCTGCGGCCAATGCGTAATCCGGATTTTTCAAAAAATCGTACAGCACGCTTATTCCACCCTTTGAAGTTTTGTACATGTATGATGAAGCGTAATTGTAATCTGCGGTGTAAGTGAAACGTGATTTTTTCGAAGGATTGAAGCAGATTTCCGCATCGGAATTGAAGTACAGCGATGGCTTGTCAACTGAAAAATCGGGACCGCCCGAGACTTTAATAAAGGTCTCTCCGGGGTCCTGCGGAAAAACAGAGCAGGCTTCTCCCGGAAACAAAACCGGCACCCGGAGCGAATCCTGCGCGGTCGATAAAAATGGAATCAACAGAAATAGAAAAATACAATTACGCATAAATTACTTTTTGTTGGCAACAAATATAATTCATAATATATCCAAAACAAAAAATTTTTGTAACACACGGATTAATATTTATGCTGCGCGCGTTTTATTATCCCCGGGGCTTCACGTGAAATCACGTAAAACAGCTTGTCACGTTTCACGTGATGACAAGTTGGCGCTATTTTCTCTGACAGCTGAAGCTGTCAGCTATGATGAATATCCTTGATCTTGTCCTTGTGTATTATCCACCGCATGCCGCAAGCCGCAGGCCTTGTCTTCAACCTCAGCCTTGACCTCAACCTTGACCTAACTCACAACTGGTTACTTACCACTGGCAACTGAACACTATTTTTGTATCTTTGCTCCGTATTTAATGACAAATGAAAATCTCTGCCTCGCTATACAGTGCCGGATATGCCGATTTGCGCGAGCTGGTGCGCGAACTCGACGCCTATCAGTCCGACTGGTTTCACATCGATTGCAACGACGATCCATCGGTTTTTGATGATATCCGCGAAATACGGAAGCATTCAGATACTCCTGTCGATTTACATATCATCAGCCCGGAGCCGCATAAATTCTATGATCAGATTGTTGAAACGGGTGTCGAATATGTAACCCTTCAATTTGAGGCCATTGAAAACTGGCATCCAATGCCGGATTCATTTAAAGGTCAGCTTGGAATTGCCATCACAACCGATACGGATATTTCTGTTTTTGATCGCTTTGCAAATCAGGCGTCATTCATTTTATTCATGGCCACAACGCCCGGAAAGAGCGGGGAACCGTTTCAACAAAAGAATTTCAGAAAGATCCGCGAGTTCAGAAACAAATATCCCGACAAGAAGATTCATGTGGATGGTGGCATCAATGCTGAGCTTTCGTTTATTCTGCGCAACATGGGCGTGTCGGCTGTTGTTGTCGGATCATATCTGCTTAGGCAGGAATTCATTGGTTCGGCCATGATGAAACTGCGCAGCAATACAGGCAGCGAATATCATGTCAGCGATTTCATGCTGAAGCGCGATGAAATACCGGCTGTAACAAGGAATGCTTATTCTTTTCCGCAATTGCTGAAGGTTATCGATGACTACAAACTAGGTTTTGCAAACATTGTCGATGAAAACGACACCCTTCTGGGAATCGCATCCATGGCTGATGTAAGAAAGGCGTTGCTGAAATACTGGCCCAATCTTGATGACCTCAAAGTGGAAGATGTGATGAATACGCATCCGGCTTTGATTCAAAGCTCCAACACTGTTTTCGACATGCTTGATTATGTCAACAATCTTTCATTTCCGGTATTGTTTTTACCGGTGACCGATGAAGATGGAAAGCTCGTGGGAACAGTGAAATTCAACAATCTCATAAAAGGCGAATTATGATCATTCAACTCAGAAAAAATATTTCAGATTCTCAGATTGAATCAATGGCAGCGGCTTACGAAGGTGTCGTTGTCAATTACGAATCGAATGTCCTGGTGGTGACACCTTCCGCAATCAAAAACATTGATTCAAAATTTGACGACATCATTGAGAAAAACTGGGTGCTGGATTCCGACATACAGCTTTCTTCAAGAAAATTCAAAAATGAAACAAGAAAAATCAGCATAGGCAGATTCACAAGCGGAAGCGCGCAGACTCTGCTGACAATCGGGCCCTGCGGTGTTGAAGGCGAAGAAATGATGGAGCAAACGGCAAAGCTGATTGTTGAACACGGTCTGTCCAGTATCCGCGCAGGCGCTTTCAAGCCCCGCACCTCGCCTTACAGTTTTCAGGGCATGGGCGAAGACGGGTTGAAGTTGCTGGCGAAAATGCGCGAGAAATATGGATTGTCGGTTGTCACCGAAGTGCGCGACAGCACACATGTTCAGCTTGTGCTCGATTATGCCGATGTGATTCAGATTGGAGCCAAAGCAATGTACGATCATGGCATTCTGCGCGCCTGTGGCCGTTCCCAGAAGCCCATTCTGATCAAGCGAGGGTTCGGAACGACATTGCAGGAATTTGTACAGGCCGCAGAATTTGTGTTGTCGGGCGGGAATCCGAATGTCATTTTATGTGAACGAGGCATCAGGACGTTTGAAACGAAATCGCGATTCACGCTGGATTTGTGTGGTGTGGCGTATTTGAAAGAAAACACCAACCTTCCTGTGATTCTCGATCCAAGCCACGCCATGGGATATGCATACGGAGTCCCTGATCTGGCGCGGGCCTGCATGGCTATGGGCGTTGACGGTTTGCTGATTGAAGTGCATCCGAATCCTGCGGTGGCGAAATCAGATGCATCGCAGCAATTGAATCACGATACTTTCAGAAAATTGTTTGAATCGCTGAAACCCATTGCTGCTGCGGTTGGACGAACCATTGTTTAATATTAATTGTCATCCTTTGCCCCGCTTTCTGTCATCCTGAGCGGAGTCGAAGGATGAACAGAAGACGTAAGGAGTATTCACGCGAAGTCCGGTTGCTGTCTGCTCTTCGACTCCGCTCAGAGTGACAGCAACAAAAAGGAATAAATATAGTAAAGCAAATCATGAAAACATTCATCAGCAATCTGAAAAAAATAATGGAGACCGAAGGTCTTGATTTATCTAAGCTTTCGGC
>CAZJOL010000101.1:0-9340 GCA_964547605.1 uncultured Bacteroidaceae bacterium
GTTCTCGTTGTTGTGATGACAATCCTGCTTGTTCAGGGTACCAGGAAAATTCCGGTACAGTTTGCAAAACGCGTTGTTGGAAATAAACAATATGGTGGTGTTCGTCAGTATGTTCCCCTCAAGGTTAATGCTGCCGGTGTTATGCCTATCATCTTTGCGCAGGCAATCATGTTTATCCCGATTACCATTGCCGGCTTTGCCAACAGTGAATCTTTTACCGGCGTCATCGCTGCTTTTACAAATCCAAACGGATTTTGGTACAATTTCGTTTTTGCAGTTCTTATTATTCTTTTCACATATTTCTACACGGCTATTACCATCAATCCCAATCAGATGGCTGAAGACCTGAAGAAAAACGGCGGTTTTATTCCTGGAATCAAACCAGGGAAACGTACAGCGGAATTTATTGATACCGTTATGTCACGTATAACCCTGCCGGGCTCCATGTTCCTCGCTCTTGTGGCTATCATGCCGGCCATCGTCCGCTTGTTTGGTATTAACAGTCAGTTCGCCGCTTTTTATGGTGGTACTTCGCTGCTGATTCTTGTCGGTGTTGTTCTTGACACCCTTCAGCAGATAGAAAGTCATCTCCTGATGCGCCATTATGACGGATTGACCAAGTCGGGCCGCATTAAAGGCCGCACGTCGACCGGTATGGGAGGAATGTAACAGCTATGCTTCAGAAGCGTGAAGAGGAAATAGAATTACTGAGAAAAAGTTCTTTGCTTGTTGGAAAAACTTTGGGAGAAGTATCCCGCCTGCTGAAACCGGGAGTGGAAACACGTACGGTGGACAGGATTGCAGAGGAATTCATCCGTGACAACGGAGGAATCCCTGCATTCAAGGGCTACAACGGATTTCCCGCATCACTGTGTATTTCGATCAATGATCAGGTGGTGCATGGAATTCCCGGAAACCGGGTGATTAAGGAAGGCGACATTGTTTCGGTCGATTGCGGTGCAATTCTTAACGGATATGTCGGAGATTATGCCTACACCTTTATCATTGGTGAGACCGATCAGAAATCCAAAGACCTTGTGCGTGTGACGCGTGAGTCTTTGCTGAAAGGGATAGCTGAAGCGGTACCGGGAAAATGCGTAGGTGATATCGGCCATGCGGTTCAACTTCATGTTGAACGGAATGGTTTTCATGTAGTTCGCGATCTGGTTGGTCATGGAATTGGCCAGAAAATGCATGAAAAGCCGGAAGTGCCGAATTACGGAAAACGCGGTCACGGAATGCCCCTGGTTGAAAATATGGTTCTTTGTATAGAGCCGATGATCAATCTGGGAACATGGCGGGTGTATCAGGAAGCTGACGGATGGACCATTCGGACGCGGGACGGAAGCAACAGTGCGCATTTCGAGCACATGGTGGTGGTGAGGGAAACTCCGGAAGTGATTTCAACATACGACTATATAGAAAACAGAGTGTAAAACAAAATATGGCAAAACAAGGTGCAATAGAACAGGACGGAACCGTTGTCGAGAGCTTGGGCAATGCAATGTTCCGCGTTGAACTGGAAAACGGGCATGTTATTCTGGCCCACATTTCCGGCAAGATGCGCATGCATTACATCAAGATTCTTCCCGGTGACAGGGTTCGTCTCGAAATTTCACCGTATGATTTGACCAAAGGACGAATTACCTTCAGATACAAATAAAAAACAGGACAGCGCTATGAAAGTGAGAGCTTCAGTCAAGAAACGCACACCGGATTGTAAAATCGTACGCCGCAAAGGCCGTGTGTACATCATCAACAAAAAGAACCCTAAGTTTAAACAACGTCAGGGCTGATAACGAATTTGAAAAAAACAATATATGGCACGTATTGCAGGAATTGATTTACCAAAAAACAAACGGGGCGAGATAGGCCTGACCTACATTTATGGCATTGGCCGTTCGACCTCTCGTATGATTTTAACGAAAGCCAAAGTTGACTTCGACAAGAAAGTACAGGACTGGGATGACAATGATCTGACCGCTATCCGTACAGTCATCAGTGATGAAGTTAAGACTGAAGGCGCACTCCGAAGTGAAGTGCAGATGAACATTAAACGACTGATGGACATTGGTTGCTACCGTGGCATCCGTCATCGTCTCGGACTTCCGCTGCGCGGGCAGAGCACAAAGAACAATGCCCGTACACGCAAGGGAAAGAAAAAGACTGTTGCCAACAAGAAGAAGGCACCTAAGGGTTGATAAAATTTGAAAATATCCAGATATGGCAAAACAAACTAAAACGGTCAGAAAACGTAAGGTTAAGGTTGAACCTTTCGGAAATGCATATGTGAAGGCCTCCTTCAACAATATCATTATTTCGTTGACCAACGAAGACGGACAGGTTATTTCCTGGTCGTCAGCCGGAAAAATGGGCTTCAGGGGAAGCAAGAAAAACACTCCGTACGCTGCGCAGGTTTCAGCCGAAGATTGTGCAAAAGTCGCTTTCGATGCTGGTTTGCGTAAAGTGAAGGTGTACGTTTGCGGACCGGGATCAGGACGCGAAAGTGCCATCCGCAGCATTCATGGTGCCGGTATCGAAGTAACCGAAATCGTTGACGTTACTCCTGTTCCTCACAACGGCTGCCGTCCTCCCAAACGCAGAAGGGTTTAATTAACTGTAGAAAAAAGCAAGATATGGCAAGATATATTGGACCAAAGTCGAAAATTGCCCGTAAGTTCCAGGAACCTATTTACGGTCATGACAAATTTTTAGAAAAGAAAAAATATCCGCCGGGAATGCACGGTCAGTCGAAACGCAGAAGAAAAGTTTCTGAGTACGGTGTTCAGCTCGCAGAAAAACAGAAAGCCAAATATACTTATGGTATTCTTGAGCGTCAGTTCAAAAAACTGTTCCTCTTGGCTTCTACCAAAAAAGGTGTTACCGGTGAAAAGCTCCTGCAGTTTATCGAATCACGTCTCGACAACACCGTTTATCGCCTTGGTATTGCCAAGACACGCGACGGTGCCCGTCAGCTCGTTAGCCACAAGCATATCGAAGTGAACGGAAAAGTGGTTAATGTACCTTCTTTCCTGCTTCATGTCGGTGATGTTGTCACAGTGCGCGAAAAATCGAAAAACCTCGAAATTATTGTCGAATCACTGAGTGGACATAATAATAATTTCAGCTGGCTTGAATGGGACGGCGAAAAAATGGCCGGCAAATTCCTGAACTATCCGGAACGTGAAGCCATTCCCGAAGCCATCAATGAACAGCTGATCGTTGAATTGTACAACAAATAACAACCATAAATTCAAACTATGGCCATACTTAATTTTCAGAAACCGGATAAAGTCATTCAGCTCGAATCCGACGACCGCAAGGGAGTGTTTGAATTCAGACCTCTCGAACCGGGCTACGGCATTACCATTGGGAATGCCCTTCGTCGTATTTTGCTCTCTTCGCTCGAAGGCTTTAGCATCACCGGTGTGAAATTTGACAATGTCCTTCATGAATTCTCCACCATTCAGGGTGTTGTGGAAGACGTGGTCGACATCGTTCTTAATCTCAAGCAGGTCCGCCTGAAACGCCAGATTGAGGAACTCAATTCTGAACATGTAAACGCCGTTTTTCAAGGCCAGGAAGTAGTCACTGCCGGAGACCTCAACAAATTCCTCTCGGGATTTCAGGTACTCAATCCGGATCTCGTGATCTGCCACCTCGACCCGACCGTGAAGCTGAGCTTTGAGCTGAATATAGAAAAAGGCCGTGGTTATGTTGCTGCCGAGGATCTTAAACCGGCGACCGAAAACATTGGGTACATTGCAATGGATGCCACATTCACTCCAATCACCAATGTGAATTACGATATCGAGAATTACCGCGTTGAACAGAAAACAGACTACGAAAAACTCGTTCTGACTATTCACACCGACGGCTCCATTCTCCCGAAAGACGCGCTGAAAGACGCTTCTTCTATCCTGATTCAGCATTTTGTGCTCTTCTCTGACGATAAGATTGACATCGAACCCACTGAGAAAGCCGTTGTTGATGACTTTGATGAAGATTATCTCCATATGCGTCATCTGCTCAAAACCAAATTGTCGGATATGGACCTCAGCGTTCGCGCTCTCAACTGCCTCAAGGCTGCTGATGTTGAAACGCTGGGCGAACTTGTTTCCTACAATAAAAATGACCTTCTGAAATTCAGGAATTTCGGAAAGAAATCACTGGCTGAACTCGAAGAACTGGTGAAATCGAAAAACCTGCACTTCGGAATGAATGTTTCAAAATATAAACTGGATAAGGATTAACCGAGATGAGACACAAAAACGGATTTAATAAGCTTGGAAGAAAAACGGCTCACCGCGAAGCTATGTTGTCAAACATGGCATCTTCGCTGATCCTGCATAAACGCATAACCACTACTCTGCAGAAAGCCAAAGCGCTGCGCAGTTTTGTAGAACCTGTTATCACCCTTTCCAAGGAAGACTCAATGCACCATCGCCGTATGGCTTTCAAATATCTGCAGGACAAAGAAGCTGTGAAAGAACTTTTCCGCGAAGTTTCCAACAAAATTGCTGATCGTCCCGGTGGATATACCAGAATTCTGAAAACCGGCATGCGTGCTGGCGACAATGCAGAAATGTGCATGATGGAACTGGTGGATTACAACGAAGCAATGCTCGGCACAAAAGAAGCCAAGAAAACTACAACTGGCCGTACACGTCGTTCGAAAGCAAAGAAATCAGACGAAGCTCCGGTTGCCGAAACCAAAGTAGCCAAAACCGAAGAGGTGAAAACCGAAGAGGCCCCGGCTCAGGAACAGGCTCCTGAAAGCGACGGTGCAGAGAAATAAACGCACGTACAGAATTTTTCATAATTTTGGACAGGATATTTTCGGATATCCTGTTTTTTTGATTATTAAAACCAACTAATATGGCAACAATTGCAAATGTTTACGCTCGTCAGATTCTTGACTCACGCGGAAATCCCACAGTAGAAGTTGAACTCGTTACCTCCGGTGGTAATTTTGCACGTGCTTCGGTCCCATCAGGCGCTTCAACCGGCGTGCATGAAGCTCATGAACTTCGCGACGGTGATAAAAAAATGTACAATGGCAAAAGCGTGCTCAAAGCCGTGAATAATGTCAATAAAGTGATTGCTCCCGAAATTCAGGGCCTCGATGTTACTGATCAGAACCAGATCGACCGTCTGATGATTCAGCTCGATGGAACTGAAAACAAATCAAGCCTTGGCGCAAACGCCATTCTCGGTGTTTCACTGGCTGCTGCTCATGCTGCTGCCGCTGAAACCAACCAGCTGCTCTATCGCTATCTCGGCGGTGTCAATGCCAATACTCTCCCGATTCCAATGATGAACATCATCAATGGTGGTTCGCATGCCGATAACAGCATCGATTTCCAGGAGTTCATGATCATGCCGCTCAATGCCGAGACTTTCAATCAGGCCATCCGCATGGGCACTGAAGTTTTTCATTCATTGAAAGATGTTCTGAAAAAACGTGGTCTGTCAACCAATGTCGGCGATGAAGGCGGCTTTGCACCCAACCTGAAATCGAACGAAGAAGCGCTTCAGGTAATCATCGAAGCCATCGAAAAAGCAAAATACAAACCGGGCGTCGATGTAGCTATTGCGCTTGATGTTGCTGCCAGCGAATTCTACAACACCACTGATAAAAAATACCATTTCAAAAAATCGACCGGCGACAAACTCAGTTCGAAAGAAATGGCTTCGTTCCTGGCCGACTGGACAAAAAAATATCCAATCTATTCCATCGAAGACGGTATGGCCGAAGATGACTGGGATGGCTGGAAAATCATTACAGATAAAATTGGCGGTAATGTTCAGCTCGTTGGCGACGACTTGTTTGTGACCAATGTAAACCGTCTGGCCGATGGCATTGAAAAAGGTGTTGCAAACTCCATTCTGATTAAACTGAATCAGATCGGAACTGTTTCCGAAACCATTCAGGCAATCAACATGGCTCATCGCTATGGCTACACTTCCATCATCAGCCACCGCAGCGGTGAAACCGAAGATACCACCATTGCCGATCTGGCTGTTGCCATGAATACCGGCCTCATCAAAACCGGCAGTGCATGCCGCAGCGAGCGTATTGCAAAATACAACCAGCTCATGCGCATCGAAGATATGCTGGGTGGCCAGTCGTACTATCTCGGAACCGATTTCGCATTCTATCCATACTGAAATAAGTCCCGCCTATGTCAATGATCAGAGAATTTGAGAAGAGCGGCAACCGCCTTTTCAAATACAGAAGTTTTATACCGCTTGTCTTGTATGTTTTTGCCGCGTTGGCCATCTGGCTCGACAAGGATGAATTTCTGCCGTATCAGGAATACTGGTGGAGTCTTATCTGCCTGGGCGTTTCTGCCATTGGAATGATCGTTCGTGCCATTGCCATTGGCTATGCGCCGCGCGGAACATCGGGCCGCAACACCGGAAAACAGATTGCCGACACCATCAATACCACCGGGTTATACTCGGTGGTGCGCCATCCGCTTTATCTGGGCAATTTTCTCATGTGGCTCGGGCTGATCATTTATGTGGGCAGCTGGGAATTTCTCATTTTTGCGGTATTCTTTTTCTGGATTTATTACGAACGCATCATGTTTGCCGAAGAGCGCTTCATTGGCGGAAAATTTGGTCAGGAATTCGAAGACTGGGCTGCCAAAACACCGGCGTTTTTTCCGAAATGCAGCGGTTATGTAAAAACCGGCCGCAGCTTCAACTGGCGCAGTGTGATGCGACGTGAATATCACGGATTTTTCGCCACCATTCTGTCTTTCGCCATCATCAATTTCCTCAAGCATCTTTTCTACACCAAAGAACCAATGCTCGACATTGAATGGATGATTGGACTGGGCGCTGGTCTGCTGATATACCTGCTGGTGCGATTCGTGGTCAAATGCACCAGATGGCTTGAGGTAAAACAGAAAAGCTGATTTTGAAAATGGGACATATTGTTGTCCCTTTTTTTTTGTGCAAACTTCACACACTTTTCGGGATAGTATTATCTATCTCCCAAATTTCATAAAGTAATCATTGATTGTGTTACCAGGATTATCCCGTAACCAATCCTTAAGATTAGGTTTGGTCGAAACTTTAATTTGTTCTTGCATACTTGTCTTTACACCGTATACCTTTTGATTGATATTCGTTTCAAATTGATTTGGATTTGGGTGATTGTAACTATTCCACATTGCAACCTGTTTCTTTGCGTCTTCTTCAATTTTCCTGTTATATTTTGATACACTAATAACTGCCCAAATAATATTAATCAACCAATATGTTAAAGAAAAAACAACTAAAATTCCAAACGACCAACCAAATAAGGATGAGTTTTTTTGAGCAAGTCCAACAAGTGAAAGAACAGTAAGAAATATTGGCATGAAAGTCATTATTAGGCCGCCAATAACACTTGCGTAGAATAGTCCGATTGGCCCAAATAGAAAAGTTAGTAGGATTGCAATTCCTACGCTTTTAGTTGATTTCGTAATTATAATTGGTGTAGTCATGTTTCAAACAATGTAATTTTTATTTCCGTGCAATATTCCTCATTTGCCACTTAAATTTAAAAGCAGTTTTCAGGGCTTTTCAGAACTCAAATCAAAAATACAAATTTTTCACAACTGGCTGCAATACGATATCATGATTCTGTTATTCCACCAATCTCCATTGCCCCGTTTTGTCGCTGCCGATGCGTTCTATGAGCCCCAACTTTTTAAGCTCCTGAATGTGCCGTTTAATGGTGGCTGTTGAACATCCAATATTTTCGGCCATTTCCAAGTAATTGGCTTTGGGATTCTGTTTCAGATGATTTAAAATACTGCTTTTTACAGGGTCATTTACAAGGTCATTTTTTGATTTTACAGGGTCATTTACAGGGTCAGCAAGCTGAATGTGCATTTCGCGGTTTCTTAAAACATGATTTTCGCTCAACAACAGGTTTTCAAGGAAACGAAGCAGAAATTCATTGGTTGCATAAACATTCCTTGCGTGGTTTTTATATACGCTTCTTACCAGTGCATTGCGAAAATACCATGAATGCTCAGCAAACAAATCATTATTGACCACGAAGCCGAAAGTGCGTAAATATTTTATCAGAAAAACGGCGGTTGCACGTGTGTTTCCTTCTCCAAATACATGAATTTGCCAGAGGTAGGAAATGAAGTGAGCAATATGTTCAATAACTTCCCGCTGACATAATCCTTTATAGCTGAATTTTTTCTCCTGTTCAAAATCGTATTCCAGTGTGGCTTTCAAGCTCTCCGCACTACCGTATAAAACGGTTTCTCCATCCAGCACCCACTCCTGTTTGGTGATGTTGTAATCACGTATTTTGCCTGCAAATTTATAAACATCAGTAAATAACCTGCGATGAATGCTTAGGTATTCTGCCGGCGAAAATGTAAATGTTTTTTCACTCAGAATTTCCGCAATCCGGGCCGAAACTTTATCTGCTTCCTCGGTACGGCTTTCGTCTGTTTTTTGTGGATGCTGCTTATAGTAAGTGTCAATGCGCTGCTTGACTTCATCAATGGTAATGTCGCCCTCGATATTTTGCCGGGCAGTTTCAATGAGATAGTCAGACGGCTTAAGTCCGTCAACATCCTGCAAGCCGACAGCCGTTTTCCAGACTTTTGCTTTTTCAGCTTTGTCCGGCTCACCCTGTCGCAAATATTCTTCGAAATTATCCATTGATTGTTGAACTCAAATCAAAAATACTACTTTTTCACCAATGGCCATCATGCGATTTTCTTTCACACAACAAATTATCAATGTACATCAGCTCATAACTCATAATTTATAACTTATCACTCGCCAGTAGCCAGTAGTCAGTTTGATTTTCACCCACAACTGCCCACTCACCACTGGCTACTAATTCTTATCTTTGCACAAAATTCTACCACTATGGCAGGAAAAGACGACGTGAAAACATTGAAGGAGCGCCTCGACGCTCTGAGGAGGTTTCTTTGACATCGATCGCAGACGATCCGATTTTGTAGAAGAAGAAAAAAAATCATTGGCTCCCGATTTCTGGGACAACCCGAAAGAAGCTGAAAAGTTTCTGAAATCCCTGAGTGAAAAAAAATCCTGGATTACCCGATACGACAAGGTTTCACTTGCTGTTGACGAGCTCGATGTCGCCCTTGAATTTTTCGCAGGCGGCGATATGACACAGGAAGAGTTCGACCAGACCTATTCTGTGGCTGAGACAGCGATTGAAGACCTTGAGTTTTTCAATATGCTCAGCGGCGAAGAAGATAAACTCAGTGCCATCATCACCATCAACTCGGGCGCAGGCGGCACCGAGAGCCAGGACTGGGCCGAAATGTTGCTGCGCATGTACCTGCGG
>CAZJOL010000102.1:0-9257 GCA_964547605.1 uncultured Bacteroidaceae bacterium
GTTTTTGAACGAAAAAAACAGAACTGACATTCCGGCAGAAAGGGTGCCACTAAAAATAGATCTTTAGGGTGGTCAATTTGAATCGGCGTAAGATGATTTTTGACTATTTCGGACTAAACATTGCCACCATTTCGGACTAAAGAGTGCCATTTCTGAACATAAACAAATCTTCTTCAACAGCATTCCTTCCCCAACTACTCCACCATCCCCACCTCCGCAAAATACTTCACAAAGCGTGAGCTTTTTTGATTGCGAGTTGTCATGCTGTTTTTCTTAAAGTATAAAGTGTTAATATTTCTTAATTTAACGTTTGTGGGTTTACAAATAAGTATATTTATCGTATTTTTGTAAACCCGAATAATGGTTATGAAAAAGATATTTGCATCAAGAATTAAAGCGGCTCGTATTAGAGAAGGCTTGTCACTCAGGGAGTTATCAGAAAACATGAGCGGTATTGTAAGCCACAATGCCATTAAGAAATATGAGGATGGCATAATGATTCCTGACAGCAAAGTGCTTCTAGCTCTCTCACAATCTTTACATGTCACTACAGACTATTTTTTCAGACAGGCCAGGACTTCAGTCGAACAGATTGAATTCAGGAAGAAAAGCAGGCTGGGAGTTAAACAACTAAACAGTATTAAAGCCAAATCCATTGACATCATTGATCGATATCTTGAACTCGAAGAGTACCTGAGCATTTCGCATAGCTTCAGCAATCCGCTTGAACGAATGATTATCCGAAACGGGGAAGACGTGGAAGCTGCTGCAGAAAAGCTGCTGCAGACCTGGAAGCTTGGATTGAATGCAATTCCCGTTGTGGTAGATGTATTGGAAGACAATGGTGTGAAGGTGATCGAATTTGACGCTGTTCCTGCTTTTGATGGCCTGTCAGGTTTTGCAGATAAAAAAATTCCTGTCATTGTAATCAATAAAAACTTTCCGGCGGACAGGAAAAGATTAACCGCACTTCATGAGCTCGGACATTTGTTACTGAACTTTGATTCAAATCTTTCTGACAAGGAAATTGAACGATTGTGTACTCGTTTTGCAGGAGCGATACTGTTCCCGCGCAGAACCTTTTTTATGGCGATTGGCCGTAAGCGCAACAAGGATATAAGTATTTCGGAGTTGAAGGGATATAAAGGAATGTATGGGATTTCAATTCAGGCAATTATGGCCAGGGCTAGGGATCTTGATGTAATAAGCCAGAGTCGGTATGTGAACTTTTGTATCTCGATTAACCAAAGTGAACATCTAAAAAAAGAAATTGACTTTGAGTATATAGGCCATGAGCATTCTTCGCGATTCATGCAATTATTATATCGCGCAACATCCGAAGAAGTTGTCTCTTTAAGTAAAGCAGCCAGCCTGGCAAATCAGAAACTGGCTGAATTCAGGGAAGGATATATTGCAATATGATTGCTGTAGTAAATGATGCGAACATACTGATTGACATCATTAAACTTAATTTGGTGGCGGAATTTTTCACAATTTCATGGGAGTTTCATTCTCCATCGATTATCGTTTATTCGGAGCTATACGATTCTCAGGTAATTGAATTGACTCCATATATTAAATCCGGAAAACTTATTCTGGATGATTTTTCTGCTGAAGAATTAGAAGAGATCAGTTTGATAAACAGGGGAAAACCTCAATTATCAGATAAAGATTGTTCGGCTTTTTTCTGTGCAAAAAAACTAAATGCGGCCCCTGATTACATCAGACAATAATTTACGAAGTTTTGCAAAATCAAAACGGCTGGATGTTCATGGTCATTTTTGGGTTTTAGACCACCTTGTTGAGGAGGATATAATTTCTCCGGAAATTGCGATTTTAAAACTTGCCGAATTAGATATTGTCAATCCCAGATTGAAACTGCCTAGAGAAGAATGTGATAAAAGGATTGCACTTTGGAGCAAAAGATAATAATGTCTTTTGTGCCTGTTTTTTTGTTGAGGATTTGGAGGCATCATAAATACAGTATAGTGTTGTTTTTTTATATGCCCCCTCTCAACTACCCCACCATCCCAACCTCCGCAAAATGTTTTGCAAAGCGCAATTCGGAGTCTTTCCAATATCCGATAGTAAAGTGGAAAGTTCTTAAAGTTTTTAAAGTTGAAAGGCGACGTAAAAGTAGTCAGTTGTGAATTGTCTGTGGTCAGTGGAGTGAATGTGCCATCGGGGTGACATTCGGTCTGCTGCTGCGAGTTGGTGAATGATAAAATATTCTGCTGAATTGGGGCTATTGAAATTCATAATCGCACATATTTTTTAATTTATCTGTCACAATTGACATCCGCTCTTCCAGCATCAACGGATGAATATGAGCGCTTATAATCTCGGGAAAATTTTTATTGCTCAGAATTTTTGTGAATTCGTCTTTAAGATATTTTTTAACTGCAGCATCGGCATCTGCCACTTCTTTGACAATCTTGGTGCGGTTGTCAATTATATAGATTACATCTTCAAAATCGTGACTTGTTCTGTAATCAGTGCCTCTGCTGTGAAAAGCTTCAAGTTTGGTGGCAATAAAATAGGGTGCTGAGAGCACACGAATGGTTTGACCATGGATTTTAATTTCCTGCAATGACTCAAAGCCTGGTTCATACCAGCGGTTGGAATCGCCCAATGCACCTGGCTCCGATGGCATGATGTCAATTTCTATCTTGTTGTATAAAAAACTGCAAAGCGCATGTCCATCCGGATTAGGTGCAAACTTCAGTTCCAGCAACCTTTTTTCAAGATTAACCCACTCGGAGTAGGTTGCCAGCTTAATGGTCATATCTATATCGGATGTGGGACGAATCTCGTCGGCAGCAGGGTCATCGGTGTAAACACTTATTACAGCGCCACCCACAAAAACCATTTTCTCATTCAGTTCCTGCAAAGCCCGGGCAACATCGGACACCATCCCGAGATTGATTGTTTTATTCTCCATTCACAATTCTTTTTTCGAGTTCTTTCAGCGCCAGATCTTTTTCGCGTGTGCGGCCTACTCTGACCGCATCGACCAACGCCAGCAGCTCATATAGTGCGCTGTCATTCATAGCTGCATCGGGCACCGACGAATAGAGCGGAACAATGCCGTGTCCTCTTACTTTTCCGGCCGCATAAGGCCATACAAATTGTTCTTCGCTTATAATTTTTTTATTCAGCGGAAGTGCCGAGTGCGCAGTAGGCATGCCCCTTACAATGGGTCCGGGCTTTTGCGGAAACACATAGCTGAGCCCATACTTCAGAAAGTCGAAAAAAGCAAGCCGCATCACCTTTTTGCCCAACAGTATCCCGGCATATTGCATGCGCGATGCTGCCTGGCTTATTTCCGACTGACTCATCTTTAATGAATCGGCCAATGGTTTTTGCTGCCAATTGTCGCTGCGCATAGCGATAATCTTTAGCAGAATTACAACATCCTGCGGCTTCATTTGTATGGTTGCTGATTTCATGTTTTTCAAATATTGCATATTGCGATATGCAATATTACAATAAAAATCATTGATAAACAAATGTTTTTAAAACATATATCGCATATTGCGATATGCGATATTTCATGCGGAGCTATAGACGCCACTCCTAATCACAAAAACCCATGACTTTTTAACCAGAAATTCCAGAGATATGGCCTGACATTCCGACAGAAACGGCGCCACTTAAAAATAGGTCTTTAGGGTGGTCAATTTGGTCCGGCGCAAGGTGGTCAATTTGAATCGGCGTAAGATGATTTTTGACTATTTCGGACTAACCAGTGCCACCCATTTCGGAGTAAAGAGTGCTAGTCGTTTCGGACCAAAGAGTGCCACTTTTTAGTTTGGTTTGCGACTGAAAAAACCGCATTTTTTGTTTTTGAACGAAAAAAACAGAACTGACATTCCGGCAGAAAGGGTGCCACTAAAATCAAGGGACAACATGGGATCGTATAAGGGAAAAACTCTTATACGATGGCAAATAAACTGACATCCATGTTGCATATCAGACGTATTTTACAATTTCGCTTACAAGGCAAATCCAATCGTGAGATAGCACGGGAGCTTCATAAATCGCGCAACAATGTGAATGAGTATGTGAAGCGCATTGAGAGCACCGGCAAAGAAATGGCCGAGCTGCTGAAGCTGACCGATGAAGAGCTATCATCGCACCTGCACCCCTCCAATCCGCCGGTACCGGCGGATTGGAGGGGTGCAGACCTTATGGACCGGCTTCCGTACTTTAACGATGAGTTGCGAAAACCACACGCGACCAGAATAATCCTGTGGGAAGAGTATCGCCGGAAAGTGCCTGATGGCTACGGGTACACGCAGTTCTGCGAACATCTCAATCGTTTTCTTTTACCGCAAAAAGCGGTTATGCATATGGAGCATGAACCTGCCGCAAGCATGATGTTTGATTTTGCGGGAGACAAGTTTAAGCTTGTGGATTTTGAAACGGGAGAAATCACTGTGCATCCGGTTCTTGTATGCACACTGCCATTCTCGGCATACACCTATGTTGAAATTTTGCCAAAAGCAACGCGTATTTTTTTGATCAAAGCATTGAACAATGCTTTCAGCTATTTCGGCGGAGTTCCTCTGATAGCAAAGACCGACAACATGGCGCAGGTTGTAAAAAAAGCAAACCGATACGAACCCTGTTTTGATGATATGGCGGAACAATGGGCTGCGCATTATGGCTGTTCACTGATGGCTTCACGCGTACGAAAACCCCGGGACAAAGCATCCGTTGAGAGTCATGTAAATGTAACGTACAACCGCATTTACGCACCATTGCGAAACGAAGTCTTTCATACGATTGAACAGGCAAACGAAGCCGTATGGCAGCAGCTTGACACTCTGAATGCGCGCAAGATGCAGCGACAGGATTACAGTCGCCGCGATCGTTTTATGCTTCATGAAAAGCCGTTTTTGTTGCCACTGCCTGCTGAGTCCTTTGTTCCGAAAACAAAAATCATAGCAACGGTTCAGAGAAATTATCACATAGTATTGGGCGAAGACTGGCATCATTACAGTGTTCCCCATATCTATCTCGGAAAAAAAGTTCAGGTTGTTTACGATGAGCGTAATGTGGAAATATACCTGGACCTTGCTCGTATTGCCTGTCACCAGCGCGATTATCGCAGAAACGGACATACGACGGTTCATGATCACATGCCTCCCAATCACAGATTTATCGCGAGTATCAAGGGTTGGGATCCGGAGTATTTTTCGGGAAAAGCGGCTGGCATTGGCGTTCACACGCAAAAGGTGGTTGACAAAGTTCTGGCGCAGAAGCGATTTGTAGAACAAACCTACAACTCCTGTCTTGGCATTTTACGGCTGGGTGAAAAATACGGTCCCGGCCGTCTGGAAGCCGCGTGTACACGGGCTTTGGCGGGTAGCCGAGTGACATACACAATGACAAAAGACATCCTTGAACGCAATCTGGATAAGGCGCCGGTTCAGGCAGACCTTTTTGAACTTATTCCTTTGCACGAAAACATCCGGGGCGCAGACGCCTATCAATAATCTCAGTTATCCACTTAAAATCAAACAAATGGTAAACACCGATCAAACAATGGAACAACTCGCGCAGCTGAAGCTGCACGGCATGGCACAAGCTTATGAAACAACGCTTACGCTGCCATCTCACGAACTGCCAACGGCCCATGAACTCATGGCCATACTGACCGAAGCCGAAATGAACAGCCGGACTCATCAACGCACACAGATGTATCTGAAATTAAGCGGGCTGCGCTATGATGCGGTGCTCGAAAACATCCAGTGTTCATCTGCCCGCAACATCACCCGCAACGAAATCATTGCGCTGGCCGATTGCGCGTACATACAACGTGCAGAAAACATTCTGATTACCGGAGCCACCGGATGCGGAAAAAGTTATCTCGCCTGCGCCTTCGGGCGACAGGCGTGCACGCTTGGACACAAGGTGCTGTATCTGGGAATGAATCGCTTCGCCGAAAAACTGATGCTTTCAAAAATAGACGGCTCTTACATCAAATTACTCAATCAGATTGAAAAAATCCCCCTCGTCATCCTTGATGACTTCGGACTAACGCCGCTGGAAAGCCAGACCCGCATTGCTCTTCTGCAATTGCTCGAAGATCGCTACGGCAAACGATCAACTATTATCACATCGCAGCTTCCGGTCTCAAAATGGCATCAGTATATCAACGAACCCACGCTGGCCGATGCAATTATGGACAGATTGTCAGGTTCTGCTCATCGTTTTGAATTAAAAGGAGAATCGTTAAGAAAAAAAGCAAAGTAAAAAAGTAGTATTTTTAACCCCCAATTTGTTCTTTGATTTTAAACTCACTTTCGCCCGGAAAAACAACTTTTTTCATCCGGAAATTAGTGGACCCTTTCGACCGAAACAGGTGGCACTGTTTGTCCGAAATAATCAGCACTGGCATAAAGTCGCGACACCACTCGTTTCTGCCGGTTGTAATTTCCATGACATGTAATTCATGCATGAAGCATTGCTGTGTCAACGAATCAAACGTATCACTGTATTTTTCTGAAAACAGTGATGATGTATATATTGTTCTTGTGGGAGAATCGATGATCATTTTACTTCAGGATTTTCGGGGTGTATTCTAAAACGGCAATGCCAGTTTCCTTTGTGATATCACCACATTCAATAAGCTCTATTACGACTTCTTCTTTTCCTTTGAATTTGTGATCTTTCTTGAGATCCGCAATGTATCTGTATTTCCTGTCGCGAAAATTATTTGTGTCATCTTTTCTGTGAGGAAGCCCAACCCGTTTTGCGCGATAAAGTTCTGATTTATCTACGATGTTTTCATTCGGCAAATCAATTAAATGAATTCCGCTTCCAGCTGTGAATGCATCTTCATAGCATGAAAAGAGTTCTTTCAAAACATTGGAAGGACCATTAATATAGAGAGGCTTATCTCCTGACTTTTTGATTCCCCTGATTAAAATACCGCCATGAATTTTCTTACCCTTATTTCCAAAAGTCAGATCCAGCCCCATGCCATTGAAATACCATTTACAGGAAGTGAATTGTTCGTCATCACAATGAGTGTATGGATCAGCATGTTCTTCTGAGTGAAAATAAAATTCAATTTCTGTTATCGAATAAATGTAGTCGCCACTCATAATTCCGTGATTATTCATCAGTAAATGCGCCAATGCATCAAATGGATTTTGTTGGTCTTCAAAACCCGCCGTGCTGAAATTCTCGAGAGCATTTTTAAGCTTGTTTGCCATACTTCCATAATTTTCTTTCATAGTTTCTTTGCTTTAAGATTATTTTTTCATGGTTTGAATTGTTCACTCAACAAATGTAAGTTCGAAAGCATCAACAAAATCAAAGAAAATGATTTAGAATCAATCTAAAGTAATATTTATATTTTTCATTTTTTCAATGAAAGATGGAATTAGCTATAATATTTATTGCCCCAAAAACTCCCCCACATACTCCCGATAAACCTTCAGCGAATCTGCACTCAAGCCAAACAGATTGTTGTTTTTAAGGGCCATAGGACGTTTTCCATCTTTCAGATCGTTATAAGAGATGTGCAAAATATTTCGGTTGGTTACAATGATGAAATGTGCATTGGTGTACGGATAATCCTCAATCAGATCTTTCAGCGTAAAATGACCCCAGGCTCGGTATTTCACTTCTACATAAAACAGATCTCCGTTTTGTGTGTTTTGCATCACAAAATCCGGCATACTACGAATGGCCTTGGCTACTTCGGTATTCATGCCACGAATTCCATGAATTATAGCCGGCACGGTGCGCTCCATGCCATAACTGAAAACATTATATCCATTGGCCTGAAACAATTCCTGAATGATTGTTTCCGCAACGCGGCCTTTGATGAGGTTGTGGGAGAAGTGAGTGTTGGACATGAATTAAAATGTGTTTTAAACTGTTTACAGCGAATTATAATACCCTTTAATCTTCTCCGCCATCAACTTACGGCGCTCAATTAAGAAGGATTCATAATCCTCGCTTTTCATTGTAAATATTTCTTTTGGAACACAATTCATCTCCAGATTTTTTAGCAAATCAGGCATGTTGTCAATACCACCAAACACTAGTTCTCCTCCATTGCACTGATTTTGAATCTGGCTGAAATACACTTCCGGAGCCTTTTTCCCGATTTTAATATTTATTTCCTGCTGAACATAAACATAATTAGCAATCTGATTGTACTCGCTTCGCTGATTTTTGTTGTTCTCTTTCAGATAGGCCTTCGGGAAAATATGATGAATGTCGCCACGGAGTGAAATCATATTTGCAACTGTTATATCCTTCGATAAAAATCCACGATCGTTTGCTTTCACCTGTGATGCAAGAAACACATTGAAACTTGGGCTGCTTGATACGGAAGACTTCAATGAGTCAACCAAACCATATTGCCAAAATGCTTCAGACAATTCTGCCTGTTCTTTTTCTTTCAGATATTCAGTAAATGATTTTGATTCAATCTGGCGGATGTCATAATCCATCATGCTTTCCGGAGATCCGCTGTATCGGCCGGTTAGAACGCTATATACAAACCAGCGGGCGACACACTTTTCTATCAAGGCTGCATCCATTCCTTTATCGCGAAGCTTGAGATAAACAATATACGCAAAATTCAAAGCATTCTGTGAGCGAATCATTTCGGGAATGATGAAACCGGCAGAACGTATAATCATGATGAAGCGCTTGAATTCAGTCTCATTCATAAAATGAAGAACGCCTTTCTTCAACATGGCAAATGATTGCTCTGCTATGCTTTCTTCAAATGTACGCGTTTCAAAATTTCTTCCGGAAAGCAAACTTACAAGATCAGACAGCTTTCCTCTGTTAAATTCTTTTGTAAATGAAACACGCAATATATCCGTATACGATGGATCATACAAATCTTCGCGTTCATTTCGGAGCCAGGCCATTTGTCTGAAAAATTCAGTTGCAGCAAATTCCTGATCATTGTCCACAATATGCTGATGCAATGCGGGCGACACAGCCATATTTGAAAAATAATCTATGGCTTTGCGCAATGCATTTCCGCCATAGGTCTCGTTTACAGCAATCTTACTCATGGCAAAATCGGCCTGACTCAAAACAACTCCCTGCGAATTGATGCGGATAAAAACCTCTGTAACCGTTTCTATATCTAAATCATGCGATAACTCAATTATTCCGATTTGCTTTTTCGGAACATCCATCAATATGCTGATTGCTTTTTCAATCTGATCTTCATCGGCCTCCGGATTCAATTCGGAATAACGCCGGATAACCTT
>CAZJOL010000103.1:0-9256 GCA_964547605.1 uncultured Bacteroidaceae bacterium
ATTTCCAAATCTTTTCCAGAATTATTTATTTCCACATACGCCGAAGGCGTCACATTTCCACATTTTCACATCATATCTCGTATTTTGTATCTCGTATTTCTGATTTCGTATTTCAAAACTCATTCTCCACAACGGTTTTCATCGATCCGAACCAGCGTACGCTGCGCTCTCCGATTCCCGGTGCATTCACATGAATGATGTAAACACCGCCCGAAACCAGCTTCCCGGCCGAATTCCGCAGATCCCAGTCAATGCTCGTTACGTGAGGATTGTCATTTTCGAATTTTCTTACCAGCGTTCCGCTGAGATTGAAAATGCTGATAGTGCATTTCGACGGCACATTGGTGATTTTAATTTTGTTTTCGTAAACACTTTCCTCATACTCATCCCATGCATAGTAAGGATTCGGAACCACGTTGATTATGTCGAGCGCATTGGCAGCTGTTGTCTGATCATTGGTCACCGTCATCAGCGACGATGTGTTGAAGCTGTACATCGGGTAGTTGTAGTTTTGTGGCGTGGCAGAACCAAATGTCGAATAGTTTTTTGCATAAGATTTCGAAACGCGGATCCGGATGCGGCATTCGTTGCCAAGCCACGGTTTTCCATCAACTGATAGCGGGATGGAGCACCACATGGCGCTGGTGAAAGCATAGCGCAATGACGAACTTGTTTCCTGCGAAAGCATGTCATAGAGCCACTCTCCCTCATCATAGGCGGGGCAGTCGTTGGAACTTTCGGTCAGATGCCCGAATACGTAAACAAAGTGTTTGCCCCCGAAAAGTGGCTGCCCGAGCGTTGTTTCAAGATTCGATGTCGGATTGAAAAGCATGTCGTTTCCGTTTTCGCTGCCCAGCCAGCTGTCTTCGCCAAATGCAATATTCAGCCGCTCGCCGGTTTCAAGGTTGATGACATATCCGGGGAACCAGCCCATGCCGTGCTCATTCCCGTCATAGGTTGCCTCAGCCGTGAGTGTGTCTCCGTTTTTATCAACCGATGCATGATGACGCAGCGTGAGTTTTCCGGCACCTCCCTGTGCAAGCAAGGGATCATCGCATGTTTCAAGTACAGGACAGCGCGACCACTTGCTTTTATCGGGTGTGAGAACAACATCAATGCTGGCGAGATTCGACATTTTATTTGTAGTTGATATAAAGGGTGCAATCGAATTCAGTGCAGGATTGTTTTCCTCAAAGGAACACAAACGATAAGGCGCCCATGTACCGGCAATTACTTTTTCGTAGTATTGTTGCGGATCGATGTATTTTCCGCCATAGATAAAATCATCATATGAATTGTCATCGGAATCCATAGTGCCACTTCGTATCCAGTTATACGCCGAAGGCCCGTCGGCATCGGAAAGGCCGCCCAGCCATTTCTCCGAAGCATCGGAATAAATGATGTCGGCATACAGAAAGCCGTTGCTTTCATGCGTAAGGTCGCCGGAATTTTTACCGTTTGCGAAACATACCGCAATGCCAAGGTCGGTGAAGATCTGCTCAAACGGGCTGCTGATGTCATGATCGGAATAATGGGCTGCAATGAAATTGTCACTCATGTCATATTGTTCCAATATCCACGTGCATGAATCGAGCTTTCCTGTCATTGCAAAATTCGTTGAATCAATTTTCAGAATATAGCTGGCTTCTCTGACATTGAGCGGATCGATCACTTTCACGGTCACCGGGCCAAATCCGGCCTCGTAGGTAAGTTCTGCGGAAAAGCCATCTTCGAGGATTTTATTTCTGGAAGCAGCATTGAGTTCAAGCATGTTTCCGCCGTTGCCCTGTCCTTCGATGCGTGTGATAACGGGCTGTGCGCCATATGCGCTGCTGATAAGGGTTCCGCCGGATTCGGGAGCAGGCGAATGTGGTATTGCAGTGTAAACACTGATGTTTCTTCGGCCGGCAAGGTATGGCCTTTTCTGACCGTTCGATGAAATGGTTCCGGGGAACTGCATGGCCGGATCTGCGCTGTATTTTTCATACTCGTTGTATCCGTAGGCCAGCACCATGTAATAATATTTTCTGTGATTAACCAGATGGGTGTTTTGTCCGCTTGCAAACATGTCTTCGACGATGCGGAAAGAATGAACGATTCCTTCATTGGCACCTTCCACCTCAATCTGCGGGACATAGGCACCAATCTGCTGCGAATAAACGTAATTCACCAGCGTGGCTGCATTGTTCTCAACATCGCACTGGGCCACCAGTCTGGCCTTGTCGGGATCATCTATGTCGGCAGCAGTTACATTCGGATCGACAACCTGAAAAACCTGATACCCTTCGAAACGGTAGAGTGAATCATAGCTGTAGCCCGATGGCGCTACGATGGTCGGGTCAACTTCTGCATATTTATCCTGATAGTTGTTGCTTGTAAGTGAATTGGCCAGATAAAGAATCACTTCGCGATCAAGCTCCTGAACCATAACATCGGGCGCATCGGGACCATCGAGCAGCTGAAAGCAATTGTCGAAAAGCGCCTGGCATTTGTCATCGGCGCATTTCAAAAGTTCAAGTGCTTCCGCAGCTCCGCCGGAATTGGCTCTTGCCCAAGGAATTCCGATGGTCATGTAATTCACTTCGCCCGGATGCATGGTGAAAGGCCCGGATGATTGAACAATCCGTCTGTCATATGGCTGATTTCCGGCTGTTTCTTCTGTCCAGTTTTTCGCTCCGTTCGGTGGAATTCCACCCGTTCCGTAATCGCAGACATCACTTTCGCCGGGAAACATGAAATTGCATTCAGGGCCGTATCCACCGCTTGTTATGTGACCGTTTCCGCCATAAATCATATGTGTGTTATCTTTCCAGATGCTTCGCATGAAATTGAAATACTCCGGTGCAACATCAGGGTCAGTGCCATACCAGGCAACTGTACCAGTCCCTCTGAAATTTAAAAAATTCGTCAAACCATAACATTCATCATCAATGATTCCGTTTCCGAAATTGCTGCCATTAACGGCTGCATTGCAGTTTTCAAACCAGAGGTTTCCCAGTGAATCAACATGCTGCACATAGGCGCCGTTATCAATACCGTCAGCATCCATGTAGGGTCCTTTCAGAATATCAACCCCCACTGCGGCCGGCTGGCTCCCATAGCCCCAGGCACCGTCTCCGTCTTCATCGTAATCATCACCATTGTAGCAATAGCCAAGCCCGCGAGGCACATCGCATCCAATCAAATCATCCCGGCCGTAACCTAAGTCTGGATCGGTAAAGAAGCCCAGATAGGAATCATACAATGTTTCAGTTGATCTGTTAATGACTTCGAATGAATAGAAGGTCATGTTGTTAACTTCATCAACTGTTGAAAATGCAAAGGCCTGCGCCCTTACTTCGATTCCGATGGATGTTCCCTGCGTTTCGGTATGGGTATTTCCTTTATCATTGAATACCCACCACAAGGTCTGATCGCCTTTCAGCATCTGGTCGAAAAGAACACCGCCATTCGTAAGCCCATTCATGTCTTCGAATGAAGGATCCGGCTGATGACAGAATCTGTTTTTGATATCGTAAAGTGGGTAATCGCCGCTTTGAGGATCGTACATGCCATCCTCATCGTTGTCAAAAAACGGAGCCAGGTAAGGCGACTGTCCCAATGACTGATTACCATGTGCAGGATAGGTATAGAAATAGGAGGGGATATTGTAACCGGGATATGCAGTCGGGTTGTTATAATAATTCACAAAGTCGGTAACATCCTGCCGGTAGATGGTGCTGATGAAATTGTAATCCTGGCAGATGCCGGCTTCGGTATAGGCGGTCCCGTCGATGGTGAGAGGGCCTGGCCAGAAGTCGATGCCGTTTTGTCTGTATCGTTGTGCTGCCACTTTGATGTTGCCGTTTATGTCTGCACCGCTTACCCACAGCGCTCCAACAAACAATGATGTTCTTCCGGTGCCTTTTGGAACTTCGTATTCTGCTAAGTTTGCCAGGTCCCACCACATGTCACCGCCATTGTTGATGCGGGCGCGCACACCGCCGATGTTAAGCTCAGCCGATGCCGATGCAGGCAAACAGCCGGATGCAACAGCTTTAAGATAGTGGGTTTTACCGGAATCAGGTCCCGGTTGATTGATGAATTTATTGCTGCAGTAGGCATCCGTATTGGGAAACAGCGATGTAAAAAGTATCAGCAGGGCGGGTAAAAGTTTAATCATGACAACAATTTTATAAATGACATTGTTAAAAAACTGGGGAAAAATACAAAAACTTTCGCAAAAATAACGGAACAATTTACAGGTTCAAAAAGAGAATGTCCATTTTTAATCCGCCGGAGGTTTGTTTTCGTCAGTTTCCGGCGAAGCCGGGACTTTTAATAAAATTGAAGCAGTCTCAAAATTGAAAATCGTTACGATATTCCATCGTTCCGGCCGGTTTTATTGTCGTTGAAGTTGTTATGGCCGGAATATGGAATCGTCGTAACAGCTTTAAAAACAACGATTTCTTCAAGCGAACCGACCTTCCATAGTGTGGAATGAAATGGAAGACATGGAAGAGTCGTTTGTGCCGGAAGCGTTGTTTTTGTGCGACTATTCCATGTTCCGCACTAAAAGCTTGAACACCGACAAAGCTAGCTGAACTATGGAATGTCGTTGTGCTTGGCTGATTTTGAGACAGCCTCGCATACCATTTAAAGGAGAAAGTTAATGCAGGCCTCATAAAATTCCGCAGGCTTTTCTGCATGCAGCCAATGGCCTGCATTTTCAATAGTTACGATTTTGCTTTGCGGAAACAATGCTGCGATTTCCGGATAATGATTTTCCGAAATATAGCGACTGTTGCCACCTTTTATAAACAATGTTTCTTTGTTGAACCCGGCTTTTTCACTGGCGCGGATTTGCAATCCGTGACTGTGAAATCCATAAATCTCGTGCAGATTCTTCGTAATGCTCTCCAGATCCGGCTTCCATGAAAACTCAGAAGTTCCATGCGCTGAAATGTTTTTCAGAATCAATCCCTGCAGCATGATGTCCTTTGTTGCCAGTTGAATCATCTGCCGCAATTCTTCGCGGTTATGCACAGCTGAAAGATTCATCCTGTTCATGGCCTGCACCATTTCATTGTCTTTGTCAATAGGATATTCAACCGGGCTGATGTCGGCAACGATTAGTCTGTCCACCATTTCGGTATAGCTCAAAGCCAGACTCATGGCCAGTTTTCCGCCCATGCTGTGTCCAAGGATATTGCATGATTTTATCTGAAGATCGCTCAGAAGTTCCACAATATCGGACTGCATGTATTTGTATGAAAAATCTTCTGCGTGCGGCGACTGGCCGTGATTGCGCAAATCAGGAACAACAACATGAAAATGTTCTGCAAATTGTTTTGCCAGCGGAATCCAGTGATCGCTCATACCCAGCAGCCCGTGCAGGATTACGAGGGGTTGTCCCTGACCGTATTCGCGGAAATAAAGTTTCATGCGGGCTGCAGCTGACGCAGGTACATCTGGATGGTATTCTCAAGTCCGAAATACAAAGCGTCGCTGATGAGCGCATGTCCGATGGAGACTTCAAGAAGGCCGGGAACATTTTCGGCAAAATAGCGAAGGTTGTCGAGATTCAGGTCGTGACCTGCGTTGACTCCCAGTCCGGCCTTGGCTGCAGCATTAGCGGCTTCGGTAAAAGCGGCAACGGCTTTCTGTTTGTCTTTCGGAAAGTCGGTTGCAAAAGGTTCTGTATAGAGTTCAACCCGGTCGGTGCCGGTATCGGCTGCAGCTGCGATATTTTCAGTATCTGTGTCAATGAAAATGGAAACGCGGATTCCTTTTGAATGGAATTCTGAAATCACTTTTTTCAGAAAATCCATGTTTTCTATCACCCTCCAACCGGCATTGGAGGTGAGCGCTTCGGGCGGATCGGGCACCAGCGTGACCTGATCGGGAACCACATCGAGAACCATCTTGATGAAGTCTTCAGATGGATAACCCTCAATATTGAATTCCGTTTTCACGAGCGGTTTCAATGCATAAACATCGTCATAGCGGATATGGCGACCATCAGGACGTGGATGCACGGTGATTCCCTGAGCTCCGAACCGCTGACAGTCAACGGCTACCTTAAGAACATCTGGCACATTGCCGCCGCGTGCATTCCGCAGCGTTGCAATTTTGTTTATATTTACACTTAAACGTGTCATGACAAGTTTTTTTGCAAATTTACTACTTTGCTGCCTGAAAAATTATATTTTTGTCGCATATACAATTTGTTCATGAGTCTTTTTGCAGCAGATATTACTCCTTCCGCCATTCCCAGTGTCAAGACCAGCACCGCTGCCTCCGAAGCTTTATCGCTGATGGAGGAGTACAAAATCACACATCTGGCTATTGTGAATAACGAGGAGTATTTAGGACTGGTCTGTGAAGAAGACTTGCTGGGATTGAATGATTTCTCGCAACCATTGGGAGACATCCGGCTCATGATACAGGGTGCTGCTGTGGATGAGAATGCACACATATTTGATATCCTGCGAGTGATTCATCAGCATAAGCTCAGTCTGGTTCCTGTTACGGGCAAAAATAACAAACTTATTGGAGTCATCCTTGCGTCCTCGGTTTTGCGTGTCGTGGCCGAACTGCTATCAGTCAACAATCCCGGCGGTATTATCATCATCGAGCTCAATGTGATTGATTATTCATTAACGCAGATCTCGAACATTGTTGAATCGAACGATGCCCTGATCATTGCTTCGTTTGTGCAGACCATACCTAATTCCACCCGGATGCAGGTTGTATTGAAAGTAAATAACTCAGATATCGGTAAAATCCTGCAGACTTTTACCCGCTATGAATACAATATTGTTGCATCCTTCGGCGAAGATATGATTGATGATATTCTGCAGGATCGTTACGAATTGCTGATGCGATACCTCAATATGTGATATTTTGAAATTCCGTTCTGTCGTTTTTTTATTTTTGATTTCTGCTGCATCATTTGTCAATGCCGGCGATTCGTTGTATTTCATCAATCGGATATCCATTGCGGGAAACGGGGTCACAAAGGATATGGTGATTCTGCGCGAAATTCCATTTGCCGTTGGTGACACGATTCTGATGAATGACTCTGCGAAAATGGCTCTGCAAGCCGAACAGAATCTGGTCAACACTTCCCTGTTCCATTTTGCATCGGTGAGTTTCGGCGACAGCGGCCATGTGCAGATCACTGTCACCGAACGCTGGTACATCTGGCCGATGCCATTTTTCAATATTGAAGAGCGGAATTTCAATGTATGGCTTCGGGATATGTCGCTCGAAAAGGTTACCTACGGCCTGTATGTTTATCATGAAAATTTCAGGGGGCGGAAGGAATATCTGAAACTGTTGCTGAAAACAGGATACAACCAGATATACGGCTTGTCGTATTCAAAGCCCTATATCGACAAAAAACAGAACTGGGGCATTTCAGCATCACTTGGTTTCGAGGCCTCGCATTCCATATCATATACTGTAATGGACCACGAGCCGCGCACGCTTAAATTACCTGATGACTATGTCTATTCAGGGCTGTTCACTTCTGTTGCGACCACGCGAAGGGTGGGGATGTATCAGCTGCATAAGGTTTCAGTGATGTATGAATCAACCAGTTTTGCCGATTCATTGTTCCGGCTAAATCCTGATTATGCTCCGTCTCAGTCCTGGAGCCGTTTTACATTGAATTATCAGTATCGTTACGATTTCCGGGATGTGAAAAACTATCCGCTGAAGGGCTGGTACGCCGATGCAGAATTGAATCTGGGCGGCATTTCCGGTTTATCTGAAAAAAGAGATCCGGATTTTTATCTCAAAAGCACTTCACGAAAATACTTTAAAATTTCAGGTCCATTGTATTTTGCCACCGGTTCTACGTTTTATGTTGGGCTGACCAGGGGAGAAACATTTGCCACCAGTGGTTTCATGGGCTATGGAAATGATTTTGTGCGCGGATATCAGTATCGTGTAATCCCGGTCAGGCATTATCTGATACATAGGAATAACGTGAAGTACAACCTGCTTCCGCAGAGAATTCTGAAACTGCCATTAATCAGAACAAGCAAGTTCAACCGGGTGCCGGTTTCGGTCTTTGTCAATGCATTCTTCGATCAGGGATGGTCGCAGCGCGGACATTTTTCCGCCGGCAATGATCTGGCCGGGAATTATCTGGCGGGCTATGGTCTGGGCATCGATCTGGTGACTTATTACGATAAAGTTTTCCGGCTCGAATTTACAATGAACCGGTTTCGTGAAAAAGGCATATTTTTGCATTTCACAGCGCCGGTATAAATTTTTTCTGCATGCGGATTTGTGTTTTTTCAAGGAATTATTCTCCGGATTTCAATGATGAAATTCAGGCAGTGCTTGATGTTGTTGCACAAACAAACGGCCAGGCAATTTTCTGCGGTCACCAGCAGTCACAGATCAGCGCTGCATTTGCGCTCCCAGCCAACACGAGATTTCTGAACGAAGGCGATACCGTTGCCGGAATGGCCGATCTGGTGGTCAGTCTGGGTGGCGACGGCACTTTGCTTGAAACCGTTAACCTGATCCGCGACAGCGGTGTTCCGGTCATGGGAGTTCATTTCGGCCGGCTCGGATTTCTGTCAAATATCCGCAAAGATGAGTTCAGGCGCGCACTTGATGAATTCATAAAAGGAAATTTTTCATTGTCAGCCCGCACTGTGCTTGAAATTGATGATTGTGTACAGTTCTTTGGAAAAAAAATATATGCACTCAACGAGGTGTCGGTTCATAAGAACAGTGCCAGTTCCATGATTTCCATCAACACCTGGATAAATGAGCAATTCATGAACAGCTACTGGTCAGATGGAATAATACTGGCAACACCGACCGGCTCTACCGCTTATTCGCTCAGTTGTGGCGGCCCCATCCTGGTTCCTGAAGCGGAGAATCTGATTCTGACACCCATTGCACCTCACAACCTGTCCGTGCGTCCAATCGTCATTTCCGACAAAGATGTTATTACCTTCATACCTGAAGGCAGGACGGAGGATTTTATTCTGTCGGTTGACTCCAATCAGACCGTCATCAAACGAAGACAAAAGGTTACAATCCGTAAAGCGCCATTTACCCTCAATTTTGTGCGCAGGCCTGCCGACAGCTTTTTCAGCGTCATTCGCGAAAAACTGATGTGGGGAGAGGACAGACGAAACAAGTAATTTTTTTTGTACATCCGCAATAATACCAGAAAAAGCTTCAGAGACTGACTGAAATTTATTTCTTTGACAAAAGCAACACGACCTTCAATAGTCTGAAATGCAAT
>CAZJOL010000104.1:0-9206 GCA_964547605.1 uncultured Bacteroidaceae bacterium
CATAAAATGCATATTTGCGTCTTAATAGCATTATAAATTCTGTTATGATTTCAGTCAGATTTTTTTCACCTCGATTAATTGCTCTGGTATTGGTTTTTTTTGGTGCCCCGGCAATTTTTTCTCAGGCACAGACAATTCAGAAAGACTCGCTTAACTGGGGCGCTGAATACGATTTTATGGCGCCACGCATTGGCCAGTGGCACAGCGTGAATATAGACGGTTACGTGGCGCATGGCCGGTTTAAGCATTCACTTATGTTCGCTCACATAAACATCAGGGATCAACATTTGACAGCGGAATCTTTTTCAAAAGACAATCTGAATGCTTTCGGTTATCGCTTTGAAATTTTTTCGCATAAGAAGCTTAGGCGCTGGAGTACAGGACTAATGCTGCTTTATTCCATGCATAATGTTGTCTCCTCTGTGAATGGCCAGCCCGGAAAGTTTGACACGTTTTTTCTTGGCGTTCCCATTGGTTATACCTGGGTTTTGTGGGATCATCTGACCATCAATCCGGGCATCAGTATTTTGTATCCGCTTACAAACCGCAAAGTTACAATTGGAGGCGATGTTGTGGAGCAGGCGCCGTGGGGACTTGAACCAGGTATCAAAATCGGCTGGAGGTTTTGAAATATCTGATTTATTATTACACACAGGACAAAGGTGACGTTGATTCTTTCAGTAATCCTGAAAAGGAGAACGCTGTCTTTCATTGAATATAATTCACATGAAGTCTTCATTGGAAGCACGGTGCAGAATTGTTTTAATTGTTATTCATGTTTTTTTTATGACTGATATCAACTGGAGAATTTCATTTCCCGTTAATATCGTATTTTTGAACTTTCAAATTCTATGAACTTTTCGATTAAGCATACAAGCGGGAAAGCGCGCGCGGGCGTGCTGACCACCGATCACGGAGATATTCTCACGCCGATTTTCATGCCGGTGGGCACGCTGGGCGCGGTGAAAGGCGTTACATTCGATGTGCTGCGCAACGACATCAAAGCGCAGATTATTCTGGGAAACACCTATCACCTGTATCTCAGACCTGGTGCCGGAATTCTGCAACAGGCCGGCGGTCTGCACGGCTTCAATGGCTGGGACCGTCCCATACTTACCGACAGCGGCGGTTATCAGGTGTATTCGCTTTCGAAAATCCGCAAGATTACGGATGAAGGCGTTATTTTTCAGTCGCACATCGACGGCAGCCGGCATCAGTTCACGCCCGAGAACGTAATGGACATGCAGCGTGTTATCGGCGCCGACATCATGATGGCCTTTGACGAATGCACGCCCTATCCGGCCGACCGGAAATACGCACATAAAAGCATGCAGCTGACACATAAATGGCTCGACCGGTGCTACAATCATTTTCACAAAACAAAACCGCTATACGGTCACGAACAGGGCCTTTTTCCGATAGTGCAGGGGAGTGTGTATGAAGACCTGCGTGAGCAATCGGCCAGATTCATCAGCCAGTTCGACAGTCCGGGATATGCCATTGGCGGATTAAGTGTGGGCGAGCCCACGGAGACCATGTACAAGATAACCGAACAGGTTTGCGATATACTACCGAACAACAAACCTCGTTATCTGATGGGCGTGGGAACTCCGGCCAACATCATCCGCGGAATAAGTCACGGAATTGACATGTTCGATTGTGTTATGCCTACCCGTAACGGTCGCAACGCCATGCTTTTCACGCGCAATGGCATTCTGAACATGCGCAATAAAAAATGGGAAGACGACTTTTCACAGATTGATGAAAACAGCCCGTTGGCGATTGATAAAACAACAACGAAATCATATCTGCGTCATTTGTTTGTGGCCGGCGAAATGCTCGGACCGATACTGGCCAGCATTCACAATCTGGCTTTCTATCTGCGTCTGGTGGCCGAAGCGCGGCAGGCAGTAATCGATGGTAATTACGAAACATGGGCTGCCGAAGCCGAAAAACAAACAATGACCCGCCTCTGATGAAGATACTGGACAAGTATATCGTAAAGAGATTTTTATCCTCATTTGTGCTTGCAATTGCGTTGCTATTGCTCATTATCATTGCTTTCGACGTATCGGAAAAAATAGATGAATTCATTGACCGGCAAGCTCCTTTTCATGATATTCTTTTCAAATATTATTTCAATTTCATTCCGTATTTCATCAATCTTTTCAGTCCTTTATTTGTGTTTATTTCCGTTGTTTTTGTGACATCGAAAATGGCCGGAAACACTGAAATTGTGGCCATTCTATCGGGTGGCGTCAGCTTCAGACGATTATTAATACCTTTTGTTTTCACGGGTGTTTTTCTGGCAGCGTTTTCATTTGTACTTCAGAATTTTCTGATTCCGCCGGCAAATGCCGTGCGCCTGGAATTTGAATACAACTACATACGGAAAAACAAACCACAGGGCGCCCGCAATATTCATATGCAGATGTCACCTGGCGAGTATGTGTATATGGAATCATTCAATTTCAAATCGAACCGGGCCATGATGTTTACACTCGAGACCATCGATTTTGAGAATGGAATGACGCGTAAACTCTCAGCCAATATGGCCATTTATGACTCTCTCTCCGGAAAATGGCAGATGACAGAAGTTTATGACAGGCGGATGAAAGATTCGGTCGAGGAACTGCGCTATCTGCCAAAGCTCGATACAACGCTGGCCATTCTTCCAAAGGATTTCAACAAGGATATGGAAAATGTGGATGTGATGGATTTTTTTGAACTGAATGAACACATTAAGAAACAGAGAATGCGCGGAGCTGACAACATCAAGCAGCTTGAAGTGGAGCGGCACCGCCGCATTGCATTTCCTTTTGCAACAGTAATTTTGACCATCATTGGTGTTGCAGTATCAAGCCGCAAAACCCGCGGTGGGACAGGGCTTCATATAGGGATCGGACTGGCGCTGAGCTTTGGATTTATTTTGTTCATGCAGGTCAGCAGCACCTTTGCAACCAATGGAAACCTGCCTCCAATGCTGGCTGTGTGGATCCCGAACATCGTTTTTGCCGGCATCGCATTGCTTTTGGTTAAATGGGCGCCGAAATAAAATCCCAGGTCAAGGTAGAGGAGCCGAAGGCATGAAAGAAGCTACGAAGTACAAATAGCGCCAACGGCGCTGCAGATATGAGCCCGGGATTAAGTCCCTGGAGCTCAATAATAAATAGACAATCGGGTTTTATTTTTTCTTGAAAAGCAGATAGTAAATGGCCAGAATAATGATGGCTCCGATGGCGCCTGTAAGAATGGCTCCGATCCAGCCTTCCCCGAGGTCAATACCCAGTTTTCCGAGCGCCCAGTATCCCAGCATACCGCCAAGAATACCAACCACAAGATTTCCGATGAGTCCCATGCCGCGGCCTTTAAAAATCAAACCGCCCAGATAACCGGCCACAATGCCGACTATGATTGATCCAAAGAATCCCATAATCATGATTATTTAATTTCGTGTTGAAAGGTACGTTGTTTTTCAGATTTTGACTGTTTCTTTTCCGTTAATTTCTGTTTGTTTCCTTTGGCAATGCATTACGAAATATGGAAAACATGTGAAAGATTTTTCACCATTTTTCAAATTCGCTGAAATAAGTATTGTTTACGGAAAGCACCCTGATAAAATACTGACCATTGCATAATGATGAAATATCGATTTCTGAGCGGCTTTTACATGATTGAACCATTCTTCCCGAAGCATCAAACACCTTAACGAAAAAATCACCCCGTGATTCGGGAATTGTTATGTAAACCACATCAGTAGCTGGATTTGGGAATACCATCAGTTGTGTTTTTTCAATTTGAGTCTGTCCGTTTATCACTGAATTCAAATCAATCCGGTACAGGTTTCCGCCATTTCCCAACAAACTGAAATATTCATCGGTCAGATAAAGCGTTGAATCATCAACAAAAACAATCGCCTCCTTTTGTGAAAAATACATGTTGAACATCTGCGCATTTCCACTGAAAAAGTCCGTGTCCGTTATGTCGAAAAACAGCCACAGACGAGACTCGGAGAGCAACACCATTCTTTCGCCCGACGGACTGATATCGGCCGATGTGACCCATGTTCCGATATTGAAGCTGTCGACAAGCTCGGCCACGTAATCACCCGGATCATCCGGCAAACGATACATTTTGCAAAACATCGATGTGCCGCGGTTTTTCGAAAACAGATACAACGAATCCTGAAAATGAAACATGGCTTCGCAATCGAAATTCATATGAGCTGAATCAGGTGGAAACAGCTGCTGGTCTTCAAAATGAAAGGTTATCAGTTGTGGAATTATTTTGTTTACGGACAATGTATCCGGATCCGGAATTTTATAAATACGAAGATTGGTGCGGTCGTTGGCGTTGTTTCCGAAGTCGCCGAGATAATAATTACCTGCCGCATCGCGCGCCGATTCTTCGCAGTCGATGGCCTCATCAACATCAAAAGTTATCGTTCTTAGAATGTTTCCCAGCGTGTCAATATTATAAATACGCGCCGAATCTCCGCTGTCGTTTTGTGTCCAGATGCTGTTCGGATCTGAAATTTCAACTCCGGAAGATTCATATAATACTGCCGGAAGATGCACCAGAATCTCTGGTTCAATCAGCTGGGCCATGCCTGTTGTTTGTATGATCAGATACAATATGAAAAAACGGAATTTCATCTTTGAAATAATTAGTGAAAGCAAATGTATTAAATCGTTGCAAATGAGATGAAATGTATGCTCTTTAAAAATTGTATTTAATCGAATTAAATCATATCTTTGTTTGAAATTCAGTATATGCGTCCGTTTGTATTGACTTTTATGGGTGTTTTGATGTCAATATCCCTTTCATTTGCAGGGGTGTTGCACAAGGGTTCTGACACACTCGGCGGACATATTGTCTTTGTTGAAAATGCCGGACAATGGGAACAATCCTTTGCCTACAAGGCAGATCTTCCGACAGGACAGATGTTTCTATATGGAAACAGGATTGTGTTTGACCTTCGCGATAAGGCCATGATAGCGGAGTTGATGCATTTTAAAATGCTGCCGGAAGAAGAAAAACAATTACGCAGACAACCAAACAATGTCATCAGTGGGCATTGCTACGAGATGGAATTTGTTGGCGCAACGAATCCGTCACTGCAGGCCGAAGAGCAACTTGAGCCTTATTACAATTACTACCTCGGCAATGATCAGTCGCGCTGGAAATCAAATGTTCATGGATTTGAACAGATAAAATACAGTGAGCTGTACAAAGGAATTAATCTGTATGTCGGAGAGCAAAACGGTTTTCTGAAATACGAATTCTCTGTATCACCGTCGGCGAAAGTGAATGATATTCGTATCCGTTACAGCGGTGTGGATAATATCCGCGTTGAAAACGGAAACCTTTTACTCGGAACATCACTTGGAAGCATAACGGAAATGCGGCCTGTGGCCTGGCAGATCATCAATGGGGACACCGTTTTTGTGCCATGCGATTTTGTGTTGCAGAACAAAACGGTTGGCTTTATTACCGGAAGCAATTATAACCGCAACTACGATCTGATCATCGATCCGGTGGTGGTATTCGGAACCTACTCAGGTTCAACGGCAGATAACTGGGGATACACAGCCACGTACGATCAGCAGGGCTATGTGTATGCCGGTGGAAATATCTTCGGACTTGGCTATCCGACAACGCTTGGTGCATACCAGACCACCTACGGTGGAAATGTGGACATTGCCATTACAAAATACAACACAAACGGGACATCGCTTATTTACAGCACTTATCTGGGCGGCTCAGGACCCGATGTTCCCAACAGTATTGTTGTCAATTCAGCCGATGAGCTCTATGTTTTTGCAACCACCGGCTCAATCGATTATCCCACAACCACCGGATGCATTGACTATAACTTCAACGGAGGCACTCCATACACATTGACCTATGTCATCAACTATACGAATGGATGTGACCTTGGATTGACCTGCTTTAATGCAACCGGAACTTCATTGGTAGCATCAACCTACATCGGTGGTTCAGGAAACGATGGCCTAAACACTGATGGAGTGCTGAAACACAATTATGCCGATGATGTGCGGGGTGAAATTCTCGTCGATGATAACAGTAATGTGTTTGTTGTCGGCAGTACCTCGTCGGTGAATTTTCCGGTGACGGCCGGTGTATTCCAAACGGCTTATGGTGGCGGCTCTCAGGATGGTTTCATTATAAAATGCGATCGATTGCTTTCCACTATGATCTGGTCAACCTATTTAGGCGGTACTTCTGCCGATGCCATATACAGCATTTCTCTCAACGAATTCAACAAACTTTCGTTAGCCGGCGGAACATCGAGTACCGATTTTCCGGTGACATCAACAGCCATAATGCCGACCTATCAGGGTGGCCCGGCCGATGGCTTTGTATCGCTTGTCCAGAGCGACGGTTCATCCATTCTGCGTTCTTCCTATTGGGGGACATCGGCTTATGATCAGGCCTATTTTGTTGAAACGGATAAACAAAATAATTTTTATCTGTTTGGACAAAGTGCATCAACCGGCTCCGTGCTCATTCAGAATGCAACATGGTACACCATTGGTGGCGGACAGTTTATTTCGAAATTGAATCCTTTCCTGAATACGGTTGTATGGTCAACCCGTTTCGGCACCAGCGATGGTGTTGTGAACATCAGTCCCACTGCGTTTCTGGTCGATTATTGTCACAATATTTATCTCTCGGGGTGGGGAAGTCCCTACCTGAACGGATTTGGCGGCACCGCCGGTTTACCCATTACGGCCGGGGCTTTCCAGACATCGACCGACAACAATGACTACTATTTTTTGTGTATCCGCGACGATGCTTCGGGTATTGTTTTCGGTTCCTATTACGGCGGCGCAAGCTCAGAACATGTTGATGGCGGTACCAGCCGTTTCGATCGTCTTGGCAGGATCTATCAGTCGGTTTGTGCGGGTTGCGGTGGACTTGATGACTTTCCGACAACAGCAGGTGCCTGGTCCAATACCAACAATTCATCCAACTGTAACAATGGTGTTGTTAAAATCGACTTCAGCCTTCCGGCTATTGTGGCCGATTTCAACATGCCTCCGGTTATTTGTCTGCCATATACCACCAATTTCAGCAACACATCCTATTTTCCCAATCCGGGCCTGGCTACCTGTTTCTGGGACTTTGGAAACGGTATTACCAGCACGACCTGCAATCCTTCATACACCTATCCGACATCCGGAGTGTATGATGTGACCCTGATTGTTTCCGATGCAACTGCATGTAACAGCGCTGATACGATTACCAAACAGATCATCGTTCTTTCAAGCAGTACGGATACTTTGGCGGAAACCGGCATATGTGCAGGAGGAATGACACAGATCGGCGTTCTTCCATTTTCCGACCCGACCATTACCTTTCAGTGGTATCCTTCAACATATCTGAGCAATTCCACCATTGCCAATCCTACAGCCAATCCTCCTGTTACAACCGATTATTATCTGGTGATTTCAAACGGTGTGTGTTTCGACACCATTTATCAGACCGTCAATGTGTATGATCTGATTGTGGATGCCGGAAACGACACATCAACCTGCTCTCCCGGAATAACGCTCACAGCCTCGTATTCAGGAGGAACGGACTTTACCGTTGTTTGGTCATCGGATCCGAATTTTACCGATACTCTCAATGCTTATCCTGCCGGAAATACCTGTGCAACGATTCATTCTACACCGCACTCCTACTATGTTCAGGTGAGTAATGGCTACTGCACCGAAACCGATCAGGTCTTTGTCGATTATCAGGAAATGGACTTGAATATAACTATAACGCAGCCTTTGTGTTATGGTGATTCAAATGGCTCCATTACCACAAATCCATCAGGGGGTGTTGCTCCGTTTTACTATTTGTGGAGTAATGGTGAAACAACACAGAACCTGACAGGTCTTGGAATCGGATTGTATTCAGTAACAGTCTCCGATCTGAATGGCTGCCAGCAGTCGTCGAATGTGATGGTAAGCCAGCCGCAGATGCTTGGCTATGTTGCGGAAACCGGCGATGTCAACTGCGACATTGCCTGCAATGGTTTTGTTTATGGAACCACAACCGGCGGAATTCCTCCTTACACATATATCTGGAGCAACGGACAAACCACCGAGGATCTCACAGGCCTGTGTCAGGGAGATTATTCACTCTCAATTTCCGATTCGCACAGTTGCGGATTTGAGAACGTATACGATATAGAAGTCGATTATATTTACGACAGCATTGCGGCATGGTCCGATGATGATACCATTTATCAGGGACAGTCAACATATATACATGTCACATCGGTTGCGGGCGTTGATTATGCCTGGACACCGGCCGGAAGTCTGGCCGGCAGTTACAGTTCGACCACAGAAGCATCACCAACGCAAACAACGACCTATACAGTAATTCTTGATGATGGTTATGGCTGTACCTATACCGATTCGGTCAGAATCGTGGTGCTTGATGTTTACTGCTATGATCCGTATATTTTCATTCCGAATTCATTCACTCCCAATGGTGATGGTGTCAATGATGTTTTTTACATAAGGTCACGATATATTGAACACATGTATTTTGTGATTTTCGACCGTTGGGGAGAAAAGGTTTTCGAGACAAAAGATTACAGTACCGGCTGGGATGGCACTTTTCGGAATCAGCTGCTGGAGCCGGCTGTATTCGATTATTATCTGGAGATTGATTGTTTTAATGATACTCAGTTTATAAAAAAAGGAAACATCACGTTGCTAAGATAGTCGTATGCAAAAAATAATACTGATTGTTCTGATTGTTTGTGCGTCACTGTTTTCGGTGGCTCAGGACATTCATTTCAGTCAGTACGGCAATGTTCCTTTTTATCTCAATCCCGCCAGGGCGGGCATGATGAGCGAACAATTCAGGCTTTCGGCAAACACCAAGCTGCAGTGGCGGTCGGTTACATCGCCCTATCAGACTTATCTGGCGGCGGGCGACATGAGTATTCAGCGTAAGGGAAACCATCTCGGAAAAGTTGGAGTGGGCCTTGATTTCATGCGCGAAAAGGCGGGCGATGCTTCTTTCGGTACGAGTGGTTTTGGTTTGTCGGTTTCATACATAAAGGCCTTGAATCGCTTCAACAACCGTTTTTTTTCCGGCGGCATTTCGTTTCGAATGCATCAGCGCAGCTTTGATCCTGATGAATTGTACTTCGATAATCAATACAACGGCTTGAATTA
>CAZJOL010000105.1:0-9153 GCA_964547605.1 uncultured Bacteroidaceae bacterium
CTGTTCTTGCCCATTTTTGCCCATTTTTCTATTTTTTTGCTGCAATGTGGGTTAATTTCAGAACCTTCTTTGAACAAGCACCTGCCATACATCCCGATGCAGTAAAAATCACCGGCGTTGTATGCGGTATCCGTGTGGAAAACATTGCTGATCCGCTTATGCAGCAAATCCGCTATCTCGATAAACTTATTGATGAACTTGCCAAGGGAAAATCAATGGAGAAGATTATGAGAAAATGAAATCGGTTCTGCTCAAAAAAAAGAAGCCAACACCAATATTCAATATTTCGGTGCGCATACTTGCGAATAGAATTTGGAATTCCGCCAGTGGACGGACACGCTCTCGGTTTTTGTCCAAGCTTTTGAAAGAATGCTTATCTTTGCATCCCAATAATGTCAAGGTTTTTCAATCATATACGCTCCACCCCACCTTGATGTACTCTTCCTTGCAATCAGCTCAGGCCGCGTACAGCACATTAATTTTTCGTTTTAAACCAGTCGCTCTTTCATGAGCCCTACCCATTAATTATTGACAGTGAAACAGGAAGAAATATATAAAAGAAGAACGTTTGGCATCATCAGCCACCCTGATGCAGGCAAAACTACATTGACAGAAAAGCTGCTGTTGTTCGGAGGCGCCATACAAACTGCAGGCGCAGTCAAGAACAACAAAATAACGAAAACGGCTACTTCCGATTTTATGGAAATTGAGAAGCAGCGCGGCATTTCTGTTGCCACCTCTGTAATGGGCTTCGAATATAAAGGATACAAAATAAATATTCTTGATACTCCAGGCCATAAAGATTTTGCTGAAGACACCTACCGCACATTGACTGCTGTTGATAGTGTAATTCTTGTTATAGATTGCGTGAAGGGTGTTGAGGAGCAAACCCGCAAATTGACTGAGGTTTGCCGGATGCGACATACACCTATCATCATTTTTATAAACAAATTAGACCGCGAGGGGCAAGACCCTTATCATTTGCTGGAAGAGATTGAACAGGAACTGAACATTCACACACGCCCGCTCACATGGCCCATTGGCATTGGCAGCACCTTTAAAGGCGTCTATGATTTGTTTGAAAAAAAGCTGCAGTTTTTCTCACCCAACAACACAAAAATGTCCGAGGATATTTGTGATATAGAAAATCTGGAATCAGAAGAACTCGATGATTATATTGGAAGCACTGCTGCAAATAAATTGCGCGAAGATGTGGAATTGATAGAAGGCATTTATGAGCCATTCAATCAGGAACTGTACAGCGAGGGCTATTTAGCTCCGGTATTTTTCGGAAGTGCCGTCAATAATTTTGGGATAAAAGAATTGCTCGAAACTTTTGTTCATATCGCTCCTTCGCCGCTTCCTCGGCCAACAAACATCAGAGAAATTCAGCCCGGAGAGAAAAACTTCTCGGGCTTTGTATTTAAAATTCACGCCAACCTCGATCCAAATCACCGCGACAGAATTGCTTTTTGCAGAATAGTGTCGGGCAAATTTGAACGAAATAAATTTTACTATAACACGCGGCTTGATAAAAAACTTCGTTTCACCAATCCTGTTGGCTTTATGGCCAACGAAAAAAATATTATCGAGGAGGCCTTTCCCGGCGATGTTGTTGGGTTATACGATACTGGTGTTTTCAAAATAGGCGATACTTTGTCGGAAGGCGAAGCACTTTTTTTTAAAGGGATTCCGAGCTTTTCGCCTGAAATTTTCAAAGAACTGGTAAACAAAGATCCTTTCAAAGCCAAGCAGTTGGAAAAAGGAATACGGCAGTTGACCGATGAAGGTGTTGCGCAGCTGTTTGTAAAGCAGCCAGGCAATAGAAAAATTGTCGGCACCGTTGGCGAATTGCAGTTTGAAGTCATTCAATTCCGATTGCTACACGAATACGGAGCTTCATGTTCTTTTACTCATCTAAACTATTATAAAGCTTGTTGGCTGACATCGACCGACAAAGAAATAATGACCAGGTTTATTGCACGAAAAAGCCAATACATCGCCTATGATAAGGACGATCGCGCAGTATTTATGGCAGAGAGCGAATGGATGTTGAAAATGGCCCGTGAGGATTATCCGCAAATTGAATTTCATTTCACTTCGGAATTTAAAACTGAACAGCAACATAAACGTATTGATCAGAACAATCGAAAAATGAAAAAACTCAATGCAGTATTTGGATCATTTTTGATAGCTATTCTACTGTTTAGCTTAACTTCATTTCAAAACGGAACAAAACCCCATTTAATTGTTGGGAATTGGCAAATTTTGGAAAAGCAAAAGTATGAACTCACGTTCAATGATATGAGTTCGTATTTTGATCGGATTTACTTTAGCAGTGACGAATTTACTGCAGGTTTTTCTTTAATCGATAATAATGGGAATGAAGCAGAACTTAGTTTGGCCTATAAAATTTATGAAGCTGATGCGGAATTTGAAACACCAATGATTGTATTTAAAAACACCTGCGATAAAAGTTTTCTCTTGGTTTTTTCTATTGAAAATTTAAGCAAGGAGTTTTTGGAAATAAAATTTCAGAAAAAATATTCTGCAGAAAGCATTAAAGTAAAGAATGAAATGCTGAAATTTGAAAGAACGGCCGGACCGCCTGAAAACATGGACTAAATATCAATTTCAAACTATCTCCATCCCGCCCGAAAGCAGCACGGATTCATTGTTTCGGTCGTAAACCACGGCGAACTGACCGGGTGCAGAGACGTGATTTTATTCAATAGTAATTGAAAAACAACAAAAAGTGTTATCTTTGTAATATGTCACAGGATGAAGTAAATAAGATTATTCTGGATCATCTGAAAAGGTACAATCCACAATTCATTGGGTTGTTCGGGTCCTATGCCCGGGCAGAACAAACCAGCGAAAGTGATATGGACATCCTTGTATCTTTTTCGGAAGCCATTTCTTTGCTTAGCCTTATCCGGATAGAAAATGAACTCTCCGAAAAGCTTGGAATAAAAGTAGATCTCGTGACCGATGGAGCCATAAAAAATAAACGTATTTATAAAGAAATATTAAATGATTTACAGATTATTTATAAGGCATGAAAGACAACCTTGCATATATAGATCACATTCAGCAATGCATTTGCAAAATTCAGGAATACACAAAGAACCTTAATCAATCGGATTTTAGCACAGCAGAACTAATACAGGACGCTGTGATCCGAAACATTGAAATAATCGGGGAGGCAACAAAAAAGATTTCATCTGACTTTAAAGCCCGTTATAAGGAAGTACCCTGGAAAGAAATGGCCGGTATGCGGGACAAACTGATTCACGATTATTTCGGAGTTGATGTTGAAGTTGTCTGGAAAACAATTCAGGAAGATATTCCAATGCTAAAATCATTGATCGAACAAATAATTCCTGATTAAAAAGTATTTTAGGCGGTTCACCCCACCTCCATCTCTCCCGAAAGCAGCACAAATTCCTTGTTACGGTCATACACCACGGCGAACTGGCCGGGAGCGATGCCGTGTTGCAATTCGTCGGTGATGATGTGAAAACATTGGGTGGTTTTATGGATGATTGCTTTAGAAAATGTAGGCGTGTGGCGGATTTTCACAGTCACTTCAACTTCTTCGTTTTCTCTTATTTCAAACGGAAAAAGAAAATGCGGCTGATTGATAAAAATGTCGCGGCCATAGACTTCGTCGGGCTCGTAGCCGCAGGCGATATAAACATTGTTTGTTTCCGCATCTTTTTTTACCACAAACCATGGGCCACCCGCCAGACCGAGACCTTTGCGCTGGCCTACCGTGAAATACCAGTGTCCGTCGTGCTCTCCGAGTTTTTTGCCTGTTGAGAATTCAATAAAATCGCCTTTCTTTTTTCCCAGCAGATGCTCAACAAAATCCTTATAGTGGCTGCGCCCGATGAAACAGATTCCCTGACTATCCTTGCGTGTGGCATTCGGAAAATCAAGCCCCGATGCGATCTTGCGCACTTCGGGTTTGGTGAGTTGTCCGATCGGAAACATCAAACGCGAAATCTGTTTTTCACTTAGCTGAGCCAGAAAATAAGTCTGATCCTTATGTTTGTCTTTTGCGGTATGTAAAAATCTTCCGGCATCGGTGTCCTGAATCCAGGCGTAGTGGCCGGTTGCAAGACGTTCGTATTGATAACCAACTTTGTCTTCGAACGCACCGAATTTGATCAGCTGATTGCACAACAGGTCGGGATTGGGTGTGCGACCGGCTTTCAGCGTTTCGATGTGATACTGCACAACCATGTCCCAATACTCTTTATGTAGCGGAACAATGTCGAAAGCAAGACCGAATCTGCGCGCCACGAGTTTGCACAAGTCAATATCTTCTTCCATTTTACAGTCAAAGCCGTTGAAATCCTGATCGGGACCAATGGCAATGTAATAGAGATCGGGGCGTATTCCCTGCTCCATCAGCACCTGTGCGGCCACCGAACTATCGACGCCGCCCGAAATCAATAATGCCGTTGAAGGAGTTGAAGTCATGATTAATCATTATTCATAAATCCCTGCTTCTGCAAAACAGCCAGCAAAGATTTTGAAAAAGCAACATTGTCTTTTTTCGAATAGCGCTTCTGCGTGAATACCTGTGCCAGATTATCAACCTGACTGTCAGTCACGAATTTTTTATATTCTTCGGAATTTTCTTTTTCCGCATAGAGCGCGTCGATGGTAGGCGCATCAAATTCGTTGTAGGTTTCGTAATGCACTATAGCCCGCATGGGGAGACGATCTGTGAGACCCGGTGTTTCGGCCGGATAGCCAATAGTAACCGTAGTAATGGGTACAACGCCTTTCGGAAGTTTCAGTACATCGATGATTTTATCGGCCATGTAGGTAGTTGTTCCAAGATATACAGTGCCCAGTCCAAAATGTTCAGCAGCCACCACACAGTTCTGCGCAACCAGCAATGCATCGATTGCCGCAGTCATGAATGAAAGGAAATTATCGTAACCCGGCTCTGCATTGCGCTGATTGCACCATTGATTGAAGCGGTTGAAATCGGCACAGAATGTAAGCACTACCGGTGCTTCAGCAATCATTTTTTGTCCGAAATGCAGCGGCAGCAATTGATTTTTTATTTCCTGATCACGGGTAACAACAATGCTGTACACCTGCATATTGCCGGTGGTAGCGGCACGTGAGCCGGCTTCGAGAATGGAATTCAAAATGTTTTCAGGAACCGGATCCTGTTTGTATTTGCGTATGCTGCGATGCTGAAGAAGGGTTTCAAGAGCGGTCATGATAGTGGAAAGTTTGTAAAGTTATGAAGTTTGTAAAGGCAATCCTCTTCAGTTAGCAGTGAGGAGTTGTTACGGCTGTAACGGCTGTAACGATTGTAACGTGTAACGCTAATCACTTTTCTTTAATCAGAAACATATACGCCGGGAAGTGATCGGAATAGCCGCCCATATACTGTCCGCCGACAAAGGTGCGGAATGGATATCCTGCGAAAGAGCCTTCGGTTTGTTTAAGAAAGTTGCGGTTGAAGATGAGTGCTTTATATAGTTTCAGAGTCGATTTGTCATCACCGAGCAGACCTTTCGAAACGATGATCTGATCGAACAGGCTCCAGCTGTCGCGATAGGCATTGGAACCGATTCCCTGCACTTTGAACATGTTGTACATGGGATTGTACAGGCCGGTGATGTTGATGGCCGTTGCCTGATCGCGTGCGGCTTTGAGCACCTTATAAACACTGGCATTGGTTGGATTGTCGTTGAGGTCTCCCATGATGATGATCTTTGCATTCGGATTCACAGTCATGATTGAATCAACAGTGGTGCGGACAAGCTGGGCTGCAGCTGCACGCATCGGAGCACTTCTCTTTTCGCCGCCACTGCGCGAAGGCCAGTGATTGATGATGAAATGAACGGTGTCGCCGAGCAGAATACCTTTAACCAAAAGCTGATCACGGGTTTTGAAATCGGGCTGATCGGCAACCACCAGCCGATGCGATGTTGCACTTATCAGAGTGAAAAATTCCTTGCGATAGAGGAAACCAACATCAACTCCACGGCGGTCGGGGCCTTCAATCAAAATGGGTACATAGCCCGAAGCTTTCATTTTTGGCTGGTTGGCCAGATCGGTCAGTGCACCGATGTTTTCAACTTCGGAAACACCAAGACAAACCGGTCCGCCTTTTATGTATTCATCACCTATCTGAGTGATGACATCGGCCATGTGCGATAACTTTTCCAAATATTTGTCGCCAGTCCAGCGGTTCAATCCATCAGGAAGGAATTCCTCATCGTTTTTGTCAGGATCATTAATTGTATCAAACAGATTTTCCTGATTGTAGAAAGCAACGCAGGTGATGTTGTATGATTTCTCCTGAGCCGAAACTCCAAAAAAGAAAGCAATAAAAACAGTTGACAACAGAAAACTTTTCATAACAGTAAATTGGGATACAAATATCGTGAATTTTTCAATAGGCTGACAACTTTGAATTAAGCAGTCGCGTAAGATATTCAGCAGACATAGACTTTTCAACTCATTAAGAATCAAGCAAAAGCATAAAATAAATCGTTGAAGTGGCAAAAAGTGTTGGTATATCCAATTATGCGCTGTATATTTGCCTACAGGAATTTCGATATTCAATTACTTAATTTCATGATTAAGTTCATTCAGAAACTGCTGCCGCCACCAAAATGGAGAATTCCATTAATTTTTCTGACGGGGATATTTCTCGGGCTGGGGGCTTTTCTGTTTTATGTTTCGAAAGCACATACCTATCTGAATGATGATCCTGCAACCTGCATGAACTGCCACATCATGGCTCCTCAGTACAGCACTTGGTTTCACAGCTCGCACCGCGACCGCGCTGTATGCAACGATTGTCATGTTCCGCACAACAACTTCTTCAATCATTATTATTTCAAAGCGAAGGATGGATTGCGGCACGCCACCATTTTCACCCTGAGAGCTGAGCCACAGGTAATTTTTATAAAGGAGGCCGGACAGAAAGTTGTTCAACAGAACTGCATCCGGTGCCATGGTGACATGCTCAACAGCGGCTACACAAAAATGTACACTTCGCAATACGATGACTTTCGCGAAGAGCGTCATTGCTGGGAATGCCACCGTGATGTCCCGCACGGACGCGTAAACAGTCTGAACAGTGTTCCGAATGCACGTGTTCCAAAGCCTGGTTCGGCTGTTCCGGGCTGGCTTGATCAAATGATGAATAAAAACAAATAAGATATGAAATCCATCACCGAACTGGTATCAAAAAAGCCCTGGCTGGGTTGGGTTCTTTTTCTGGGAACCGTACTGATCGTGTTTCTGCTGGGACTGCTGGCTGCATCCATCATTGAACGCCGCGCCGAAGCTGAATTCACCTATAAGCCCGATGTGACTTTTGGTGAAACGGAACCACGTAGCGAAATCTGGGGCCAGAATTTTCCACGAGAATATGATAGCTGGCTCGAAAACGCTGACACCAACTTCAGAAGCAAACATGGAGGTTCGGCTACGCGCGATATTCTTGCTGAAGATCCGCGCATTGTGATTCTGTTTGCCGGCTATGCTTTTTCAAAAGATTTCAAACAGGCACGTGGTCATTTCTACGCGATTGATGATGTCCGTAACACACTCCGGACAGGAGCTCCGAAAGATGGCGTGCCCGGGCCTCAGCCATCGACCTGCTGGACCTGTAAAAGTCCGGATGTGGTGCGCGTTATGAAAGAAAAAGGCGTAAAGGAATTCTACACAGGTACCTGGGAATCTTTGGGCGCAGAGATTGTCAATCCGATCGGCTGCCTCGACTGCCATGATCCCAAAACCATGAATCTGACCATCACCCGCCCCGGTCTCATCGAAGCTTTTGAGCGCAGGGGGCAGGATGTGAATAAATCAACTCATCAGGAACTGAGGTCTCTGGTTTGTGCACAATGTCACGTTGAATACTATTTCGACAAGAAAAAATACGAAGGCACTGCCTATCTCACTTTTCCCTGGGATTCAGGTTTTTCGGTTGAAAAAATTGAACAGTACTACGATAATATTGAATTTACAGATTGGGTTCACGGCATTTCAAGAACGCCCATGCTAAAGGCACAGCATCCGGATTATGAGCTTTTCATGACAGGTGTGCATTACAAGCGCGGCGTTGCATGCGCCGATTGTCACATGCCTTATAAAAACGAAGGCGGACAAAAGTTTTCGGAACACCACACACAAAGCCCGCTGAACGATGTATCATCATCATGCATGGTTTGTCACCGCGAAGAAACAGAAGACCTGATTGATGACGTTTATACACGTCAGGATAAGATCAAGGAAATCCGCGACCAGCTTGAGATTCAGCTTGTGTGGGCGCATTTCGAAGCCAAGGCGGCCTGGGACAATGGCGCAACCGAAGAGCAGATGAAACCGGTTTTGAAACTCATCCGTCAGGCGCAGTGGCGCTGGGATTATGTTGCAGCCAGCCATGGAAGCTCATTTCATGCACCACTCGAAGTGTCGCGTATCATCAGTCATGGCCTCGACAAGGCCCGTGAAGCCAGAATGCAGCTGCAAAGAATTCTGATATCACTTGGTGTAAAAGACGGAATCCCATATCCGGACATTGATACCAAAGCAAAAGCGCAAAAACTGATTGGTCTCGATATGCCGGCACTCGAAAAGGATAAACAGGAGTTTCTGAAAAACGAAATTCCGAAATGGGCTGCCAAAGCCAAAGAGCGCGAAAAGAACTATAAAGTGAAATCGTTGAATACCGATTAAATTTCATGGCATCTCAACGACCGGTCTGGAAATTTCCGTGGGGCTACACTGAAGGTTTTGCAATTGCAGTGGGATTACTTTTCTCAGGTGCTGCAATCCAGCTGGCCACAAGAAGCTACATTCCGCTTCCCGCGCAGCCTTTCAACCTGATTGCTTTGCCACTATTTATTGCATTACTGATTTCAGTTCAGCTACATGGAAAACGAAACCCGCTGGTAATCTGGCTTTCATCGATTCCAGCTTCAGTCTCTTCCATTGCATTACTGATATTTCTGGCCATTCTGATGGGACTAATCAGACAGGATGAAACCGCCCCGGCGTCTCTGCTGCTGCTGAATATAAAACACAGCTGGATGTATTTGCTGGCACAGGTTTATATCCTCACCACCCTTGGATTGACCATCATTCGCCGGTTCTCACTCA
>CAZJOL010000106.1:0-9143 GCA_964547605.1 uncultured Bacteroidaceae bacterium
CCGCGAATTCAGCTTCTCATTAACCGCATCGTTGGTGTTTCTCTTGTCGTATTCGGAGTTGTACTGATAATACGATTACTTCTTTAATTTTTCTTTTAATTTCATTATCAGAGAATTTTTATCTTTGTCAAAACTCAGGTCTATGAAACCATCATCAAAACTGATCCGGCTTTTACTGCTTGCATTCTCAGCAACCGCCCTGTTCCTGGTTTCGACTTCCTGCCGGCACAGGCAGATGCAGACCAAATACGGCCCGCCATCTGATTCCTATCAGAATCAAACAATAACCAAATATGGTGTTGTAACTGATACCATCGGACCTGTTCAGACCAAATACGGCGTCCCGGTTCCGGAAGGTGAATAGCTTTTATTTTCTGCCAAAATCTGCGGGAATCTCGCCCCAGATATCTGTTTCCCACTTTCGTACCACGTTGTGTACTGGGTTTTCTTTAAGCCATTCTTCAGCACGTTTCAACAACTGAAAAGCTCTGGCGTTTTCCGGTGTTCTTTCAAGTTTTGTTTTGGCTTTCTTGTTTCTCAGCCAGGCCAATGCAGTTGCCGAATCAGAATACAGCGGAAAAGGCATGTTGTTTTTTTTCAGCCACGAAAGACCATGTACAATAGCAATGAACTCCCCGATGTTGTTGGTTGCGCCTTTGAACGGGCCTTCCCTGAAAATCATCTGACCATCCTGGCACCAGACACCCTGATACTCCATTATTCCCGGATTACCACTGCATGCCGCATCAACACAAATACAAACTTCCTGTGGCCGGAGCGAATGATCTATCAATTTCCTTTTAGCGGGTTTGATGAATTCTTCATAACCGCCTTCATATGCTTGTTCAGCTTCTTCGCGTGTTACAAAGCCCTTGTATTTTGCTCCGGTAAAACCTGAAATCTGAGCATGGCACTTACCCCAGTCTGAATAAATACCTGGCATATGCCCAACCCAAACAACGTAAAAATTGTTTTTATTCTTCGACATCCGGCGTTTGATTTTGCCCGGTTGCGGGACGACGGCTTCCCTGATAAGCTTCGAAGCACAGAAGGCGGCTATCGATCATTCCATTGAGCAACGGAATTTTTATGGTGGCTTTCAAACCTATGCTCTTCCACAATTCTTCGTTGCCAACAAGCATCCAGACTTTTGATCCCTGCAGCTGATTCTTGATGGTGTCGCCGATTTTCTTATAGTATTCACGGCTGTTCTCAATAGGCATACGGGCATCGTATGGCGGATTGAATACGATGTGGGCCGGGTTTTCGGGAGCAATTTCGAAAAAATTCATCCGGCGAAGTTCTATATCCCTGTCCAGTCGGGCCTTTCGGATATTGGTGCTGGCGGCTTTGAGCGAATCGTCAGAGCGGTCTGATCCGATTATGTTGAATTCAAATTCTTTTGTCTGTGCAATCGCCTCTTTTTTAATCCGCTCAAACATGGCCGGTTTAAACGTTTGCCAGTGCATAAATCCAAAGTCATTGCGATAGTATCCGGCTGGAATATTGTTGGCCATCATGGCAGCTTCGATGAGAATAGTGCCGGATCCGCACATAGGATCAATGAAGTCACAATCCATGTTCCAGCCCGACAGGCCAATAATACCAGCGGCCAATACTTCATTGAGTGGTGCAACATGAGCTGCCACTCTGTAACCACGCTTATGGAGCGACTTTCCGGAACTATCAACAGAGACTACGCATTCATCGCGGTTGATGTAAATATTGATGAGCAGATCAGGATTGTCTTTGTCAACCGAAGGCCGCAGCCCGCAACGATTTCTGAAAAAATCGACTACACCGTCTTTTGTCAGCAGCTCAACAAAATGAGTGTTGTTGAAAACCTGACTGGCTGTCACCACTGCATCGACAGCAATGGTCTTGTCAGCACCTACATAGGTGTCCCATTCAAAAAACCTGATGTTTTTAAGGAATTCATCCTTATCGGTAAAGGAAAACCGCAGCACTTCTACCAGCAATCTGATCCCGAAACGGGAGGTGTAATTCAGCCGATACATCATTGCCTCATCGGCCTCAAACATAAATCCGCGTTTGACAGGTTCAAGGGTTGTGCAACCTGCGTCGTGAAGCTCTTTTTCAAGCAGAGGTTCAAGACCTGCCAGCGTTTTGAAAGTGTATTGATGAAGTGTGGTCGGCATAGGAAGAAAACTGTCTGAAATTATAATTGGTAATCATCTCACAAAAAAAGCCTGCAATCTTTCTAACAACAATTGCAGACCAGTTTTGCACCTGAAATCAAAATCAGTTATACGACAATGAGGTGAACACTCCGTCGGTTATTGATTTGTTCAATGCATTGTTTTTTACATTGATGGCATTGAAGACATATGTTCCTGATACTCTCCGGTTTGTCTGATCAACCTCAGAAAGTACAACTGTTCCGTTTATTGCAGTATATAGACTATCCGTGTTGGAAGCTACAGGGCTGTATGAGGCAGTGAAATTAAACTGCATTGTTCCCAGCGTATAGGTTCCGGTTGTTTCTCCAACAATGGTAATATCAAGGGCATCACTTTGCAGCGCGCTTCCGTTGATGGAAAATCCGCCGGCAGTATTGGTTGTGACACGGGTCAACGCAGTCCATTGAACGCCATCAATTTTGCAGGTCATTTTTGCATTCGGATTGATGATGGTTGGTGTCCCATCTCCGTCTTTTGTACACGAAGCTGCCATCATACCAATCAGAGCCAGAACAAAATAAATCATTTTCATGTCGGATATTTTTGCAAAGGTAGTTGTTTTTTTGCAAAATGCCGATCTGAAAAATGAGGACGGGCACCCACACAGCCCTCACCACCAATCCGGCCCGCCCTCTGGTTGTAATCAGGATTCAGAATTACCCTACAACGCCCATGTCCTGCCCGGGTACACGCTGCTCGACTGTCTGGCCGATAATTTCTGTAATAATGCGTTTCTGGCCATCCTTGTCCACCCAGTTCCGGTTGTTAAGCTTGCCGGCGATGTACAGGCAATGTCCTTTTTTCACGATGTCTTCACATTTCGTAACAACATCGCTCCATAAAACAATACGGTGCCACAGAGTGTTCTGAACCGTGTCGCCCATGGCGTTCATGTAACTTTCATTTGTAGCAAGCGAAAAAAACAACATTTTCTTTCCGGTTTTTGTTTCACGTACATCCGGATCCTTGCCAACGCGTCCGATTAATTCAACTTTGTTCATGACATTTGATTTTTAAGTTTCATGCCACAAAGTTGCAACGGTAATTTCCGATTATCCGGTTATTAAATACTTATTGTCGTTTACAAACGGATATAAATGCTTATAAATATTTGTAAGCATTTGTTGTCGGAATTTTTTTCAATGAAAAAACCTCCTCTTTCCGCTCCTGATCACGGATTGGAGTTACCGCGGACAACTCCACCTGTATTCACCGGGGTCGCCTTTCTGAAAATATCGTTTTTGTTCATCGGTCTAAGCGCTGACCTCCATTCAAAACCGGCAAGCATGCGCTGCTCCGATGACAGTTGTTTATTCGGATATATGGTCCCCTGCGGCGAACCAGCCATGTTGATGACTGTGACTTCGCTTTCTTCAAAAAACAAATCCATCGATGCCGAAGATGATTTGTTGATGCCGGTTTTTGCGCCGTTTTCATCCTCAATAAAATAAACTGCCTCCGCATTTCCGGTCACAAGCATATGATCGAGATCGTTGTTTTTGAAATACCCGCGCATCTGCGCGCCTTTTACCTGCTGAAAATCCAGTTCTTCGTACAACGAAACAATAAAAGCGTTGTCTTTCATAAACAGCTCCCTGATTTCATTCCGGTCGATGGTAAACTGAATGTATTCGGCGGTCATCTGCGTTGAATCGGTCCAAAGGCAAGGCTTGTCATACATCCGCATGAGTGAATCCTTTTCGCAATAATACAACGAATCACATACACCCTGCATATCGTAACGGTAGAACCGCACTCCGTAATAAGCCTGAATTTCACGACCAAGCAAACTATCCTTTTTTGTGAAAAGCGTGTCGCCATGCAGATAAAGTGAATCTGTTCCTTCCCAGGAGATAAAAACTGCACTGTCAGTGGCAAGTACAGAACTATCCCGTTCGAAAAAATCGCCGGAATGCGCCAATAGAATAATATTTTCAAGTGTGTCGCGGAAAACCATATTGTGTCTGGCTTTGCCAATGCCCAGCTTCTTGTCATAATACAGGGTGTCGCCTTCGAGCACCGAAGAACCGTTGATCATTTTTGCACGGTTAAACAATTCAGTCTGATCGGTCAAAGTGTTATACCATCCATATTCGCAGAAAATATCGGTGCTGTCGCTTTGAATATGAGTGTTTCCAAAAAAATCGATCTGCTCCGTAACGGTGTTGTACATCAGGCTGTCCGATGTCATTCTGAAATTATTGCCGGTGACCACTACCCCATATCGGAAAAAAAACTCCTTTTTAGCGGAGTAATAATAACCATGCTTGCTTACCAGTGTATTATGCGGATCTTGTATTTCAGCACTGTCGAGGTAGTAGCCGACACCATTGCCTATGTCATAATAGAGCTTTTCGGTATGAAGTACAATGTTGTTATCAATCAGTTCAACATCATCTTCCATCACAGCCATTTTTTTATTGCCGTCGTAATGCAGCTTCTCCCCATATATCTGTGTGGCATCGGACACCCGGATATGCACATTCCCATAAGCGTCCATCGAGTTTTTATTGATGTACAACAAAGCGCTATCGCAATAAAGCAATGAGTTTTCATGCTGAAAAACCACATTGCCTTTCAGAAACTGCACATCAGGATCTATAGGCCTGTTGTATTCAAGTACATTGGCCGATTTGAGCAGGATTTTCTTTTTTTCCTGTGCCGCCAAATGCATTGAAAATCCACAAAAAAGTAAAAACAGAATTATGGAACAGGCAAGACTTCTCAAAGATCTTCTTCTTTTAGGAATTTTCCTTTCATATCAAACAAAAGTCTTTTTCGATCGCGATATCCTTCTCTTTTAAGGAAAACACTGTATTTGAGCTGATTCTCATCGCTGATGATAATACCGTCCGTAAAATTCCAGTCGGGATAATTATCAGAAATATACTTTATTGTCTGGGTAGGTAATTCCTTCAGTGTCACACTCTGCCCGTCCATGTTGTTTCCTTCTTCAAGAGACAGGTCATCGTCCTGTGTCACTTCGTTGAATGCCTCGTGCTGGTTCTCTCTTTTTTCTTTCAGATATTCATCTTCGGCATCAATATAGTTGGCCAAAACTTCCCTTTCAAGACGGCCGCTTGTAGAGAAATAAATTTCGTGAAACACCATCGGATCATTCATCCATGTCGGGCTGTACAGTTTAACCAGCGTGAACTTTTTCTTGTCGGCATAAGTCAGGTTTTCGGCAGATTCGATTTCCAAAGCCGGGTAATTGCTGGCCAGATAATTCTGAATCATTGGTAAAAGGTCTTTTGGATTCAGAACAACAACGGACATAACGTAATTCCCTTTCATATCGAAATGCATGCGATTATCAGTGCTACGCATCGGGTTGTAATATGAAGCGACATACTGGCTGCTGATGGTATCCCAACGAACTTCTTCTGCCTTTGGTTCCTTTTTGGTAAAAAATTCAACGGCGGCGGCAGGGACCTTGTTTTGAGGAAAAGGAGTCCGGTATTGTTTCTTGTGACCTTTCTTGTCATCTTTATCCTTATCGCCATCGCCAGTGGTCAATGGTTTGTTTGCCCCGGAAATCGGGGTGCCCTGATAGTCGAACCAAAGCTCTACCGGCTCCTTGTTGTCGGGCTTACCCAAAACCACATAATATGCATTCTGATACTTCTCGTTATTCACTATATAGCTTTCGCGAATGGAATACTGAGTATAATTAATGATAACATAGGAATTGATCGAAGATGGCAATTCCTTTGGGTGCACGGCAAGTTTTCCGCGCTCGTTGGCTCCCTGAAGCTGCAAATCAGCATCTCCGCCCTTTGAGTCACTTTTTCTTACAAATGCGCCAGAAATATCATAGGTGGCAAAAAGCGGTTGTTTTGTTACGGTGTCAAGCAGCTCTACATTGTATTCCGAAATATCCTTGTTTTCAATAAGCAGGATTTTTGCAATTTTCGAATTGGCAAAGCTTGTTGTAACATGCTTCTGCATCGAGCGGGGACAATCCTCCAGTTTGTATTCCGATTCAGAGTTGATCCAGCGGCCCGATTCGGCGAATTTCACTTTCACGTTGATGTTGTCGTACAAAAAAGCAGCCTGATAATCGGTATTGTGCTTTGTCCACTGCACACCGGTAACACCAGGAAACAAATTGGGCAATTTGCTTTTTACTATTTCGGGTACGTCGCTTTCCTTAACGGGAATCTGCGCCCACGCCATGCACTGTATGGTGAAAAGCATGATGAAAATGAGAAGTACTTTTTTCATAGCGACTAAAATTTAATGATTTGATCTCGGTCAGGTCCGGTGGAAATATAGGTAAGATGTGCACCCGCAGCATTTTCCACAAAGCGCGAATAGGCCGTCAGTTCCTCTGGAAAATGATTGGCATCAGTCATTTTGGAAATATCGGCACTCCATCCTTTCAGATTTCTGGTGATAATTTCAGGTTCACATCCGGCAGGAAAGTCAGGCATTTCGTAGAGTTTATCCCCGCATTTATACGAATCGCATACTTTGATGGTTTCAATGCCGGTAAGCACATCAGCTTTCGTCATGATCAGGTCGGTCACACCATTCAGCATAACCGAATACCGCAATGCAGGAATATCGAGCCAGCCCGTTCTGCGCGGCCTGCCAGTGGTTGCGCCAAATTCATTTCCATTTTTGCGGATCATTTCGCCCAAATCATCAAAAAGTTCTGTCGGGAAAGGACCGTTGCCGACCCTGGTGCAATAAGCCTTGAAAATACCAAAAACCTTGCCCACATGTCCGGGTGCCACTCCAAGGCCGGTGCAGACGCCACCGGTCATGGTGTTCGATGAAGTCACAAAAGGATAAGAACCGAAGTCAACATCAAGCAAAGTGCCCTGGGCGCCTTCGGCAAGCACTCTTTTGCCGGCAGCTATCGATTTGTTGATTTCAATTTCAGTTGCAGCAATGCGGAACTGTTTCAGCTTTTCGGCGGCTTTGAGCCATTCCTGTTCATATTCGTCAAAAGCCAGGCCGTCGAAAAGAATGTTTTTGTAATCCACTCCAGTAGCTGCAATCATCTTCATGTGCGCTTCTTTGCGCGAATCGTATTCCGATCTGAATCCGTTGTGCTCCAGTTCGCCCACTCGCAGACCAGTACGTTTGTACTTATCGGTGTATGCCGGCCCAATGCCTTTCAGTGTGCTGCCGATTTTCTTTTCACCCATGGCAGCTTCGTTCACAGCATCCAAAAGACGGTGCGTGGGCATAATGAGATGCGCGCTACGGCTTATAACAAGATTCGAAACCGGGTCAAATCCGGCTCCGCGGATTTCATCAATTTCCTTGAAAAAAATAAAGGGATCGATGACAACACCATTGCCAATGACATTCAGGATGTTACTTCGGAATATACCGCTGGGAACGGTGTGCAGAACAAATTTACGACCATTGAAAATTATGGTATGACCGGCATTGGGTCCACCCTGAAACCGGGCAATAATGTCATATTGCGGTGCCAGTGAATCAACAATTTTTCCTTTTCCCTCATCGCCCCATTGCAGGCCTAAAATCACGTCAACTTTCATACAGATTGTAACAGTTTACAAAATTAACAAATTAATCCTTCTTTTCAAAGTGCCTCTTTCCATCTTTGGCACAATCTTCACAAATTCCGTAAAATACAAGTGAGTGGCTGGATGCCGAAAACCCAAATGATTTACTCAGCGACTTTTCAATTTCTCCCACCCTGGGTTCGCAAAATTCAATCACTCTGCGGCATTTGATGCAGATCGCATGATCGTGCTGCTGAAAACAGAAACATTTTTCATACTGCGCACTGCTTTGCCCGAACTGATGCTTTACAACCAGTCCGCTTTCGAGCAGCAACTCCATGGTGTTGTACAAAGTGGCCCTGCTCACACGGTAGCGGTTGTTTTTCATCCGTATGTATAATGATTCAATGTCGAAATGGCCGGGACGGCTGTAAATCTCTTTCAGGATGGTAAATCTTTCCGGTGTTTTGCGATGACTCGTCCTGTTCAGATACTCAGTGAATATCTGTTTCACAGATTCATAATTGTCCACTTTCTGCTGATGATCGGCATTCTTGTCCATTGCGGAAAATTTCCGTAAAGATAGTATTATTCTTATTTAGTATAAATAAGACAACTGCAAAAAAGAATGAAGCATGCATTATTGGTTTTCGGAAAGTCGCAGACGAAACACGCGCTGAACCCCGTCGACCTTTTTCAGTTGCGATATGAGGTTTTTCAAATGCTCTGTGTCGTTAACGAAAAGAATAATCCGTCCCTCAAACGTTTCGCCCTTGCTCTCAAGAAAAATGGAGCTGATGTTCAAATTGTTTTCTTCGGAAAGAATGCGGCTGATATCGCGCAGGATGCCGATTTTATCCATGCCGGAAACCTGGATGGCGGTTTTGAAAGTAATGAGTTTTGAGTCATTCCACTGCACTTTTTTTATCCGATCACCATATCTTGCACTTATCCTAACAGCATTGGCGCAGTTGGCCCGGTGAATTTCAAGTGTGTTTTCGGAAATAACAAATCCAACCACCTCGTCGCCAGGGATCGGGTTGCAGCACTCGGCAATTGTGTACGAAATCTTGGAGTCAACATTCAGGTCAACCCCTTTTGATTTCCGGACAAAACGACTTCTTTCCGTTCCGGGTTTAGTATTGGATTTTCCTCTGATGAAAGGCATCCGTAGATACTGAAGCCAACCTGAACGATCGTGCACGGTAGCGAATGCCTTCACCATTTTGATGTCAATTTTTCCGCGTGCCGCTTCAAAAAATAATTCACTCACACTCTGAACGCCTGTGTATTTGGCAAATTCAAGCAACACCGGTTCTTCGGAAACAAGTTTAACCTGTCCGAACATGCGTAAAACAATATCTCGACCCCTATCAATGGCCTTCCGGCGTTCTTCCTTGACCGCCATTTTTATCTGAGACTTGGCTTTGGCGGTAACAGCGCTTTGCAGCCATTC